>CASFFJ010000161.1 GCA_949293915.1 uncultured Christensenella sp. | reverse complement strand
TATATCGTATAAAACACAACTTTATGAACAAAAATTAGTTACATTGTTAGAAGATAAAAAATGGCAACAAATTTTTGAAAAAAATATAAATATAATAAAAGTAAAGTTTAATATTTTAAATTTTATAAAGTTCTATTCTATTAAAAACATAGAATTTAAACAACATGTTTTAGAGTTATTTGGACATAAATTTACTATAAAAAAACGTTGTCTTAATCAATTAACAGGAGAACTCTAGATGAAATACATAATAGTTCAGGCTGGTGGTCGAGGTTCAAGATTAGAAACATTAACAACGAATAAACCCAAAGCACTAGTGCCGGTTGACAATCTTCCGATGATATTTCATTTATTTAACCGATATCCTGATGCAAAATTTAAGATTATTGCTGATTATCATAAAGATACATTCAAAAGATATTTGAATGCTTTTGCAAAAGTAGATTATGAGGTTGTTGAGGCATCTAAAAAGGGAACTTGCTCAGGTATACAAGATTGCTTGAAATCAATTCCCGATAATACACCATTTATGTTAATTTGGTGTGATTTAGTTTTATCCGAGATACAACGGGGGGCATTTAAAGGTGATTGCAACTATTTGGGGATTTCAAAAGATTTTCCTTGTCGTTGGTCATATAAAGATAACAAATTTGAAGAAACCCCATCTTCTGAAAACGGTGTTGCGGGTATGTTTATTTTCAAAGATAAGTTACAAATTGCAGATGTTCCTGCAGAAGGTGAATTTGTAAGGTATTTATCAACAAAAGATATCTCCTTCAATCGGTTGGATATGTATGGAGGCTTAGAAATAGGCACAATGCTTTCATATTTTCAAAATGAACTTAACAAACCTAAATGTCGACCATTTAATAAGATGGAATTTAAGGGAGACATAGTGCTTAAATATGGTATCAATGAACAAGGGCATAGATTAGCACAAGATGAGATTGCCTGGTATAAAAAAGTCGTTGATTTAGGTTATACCAATATTCCTAAAATATATGGATATGATCCATTGGTTATGGAAAAGATAAAAGGGCAAAATATTTTTGAATATGCTTTTCTGACCAAAGGATTTAAGAAAGCCCTACTATCACGAATTGTGACAGCACTCAAAGATTTGCACAATATGATTCCGGTGCAACAATCCTCTATTGATGATTGTGAAAACAACTATATCACCAAGACTTTTGACCGTTTATCCACGGTTCAAGAGTTAGTTCCTTTTGCCAAAGATGATTTTGTAATTATTAATGGAAAAAATGTACAAATATATTTGCGATTAAGGATAAGATAATTGCCGATATGCGTTCTATGTATCCGCAAGAATTTCATCTGATACATGGAGATTGTACTTTTCACAATATGATGATTGAAACTGAAGGAGTTCGTCCTATTTTGATTGACCCCCGAGGATATTTTGGGAAGACTAAATTTTTTGGAGATGTGGATTACGATTGGGCAAAACTTTATTACTCTGTTGTTGGTAATTATGATCAATTTAATCGTAAAAATTTCTCTCTTGAAATTAAAGAAAATGAAGTAGATTTGATGATTGTTTCCAATAATTGGGAAGAATTAGAAGATTACTTTTTTGAGATAACGCAAGCTAATCGTAAAAAAATAAAATTGCTTCATGCCATAATATGGCTTTCATTAACAACATATGCTTGGGAAGATTATGATGCGATTTGCGGTGCATTTTATAAAGGTTTATTAGAACTGCAGGAGTATCTGGATTATGACAAATAACTTAGTTTTATCCCCTTTAGCTCATACATGGATATTTGATGTAGACGGTACAATTTGTGTTCATAACGGATACAAAAACGGAGAAGATATCATCTTAGACGGTGTTAAAGAGGCATTTGCCAAAATCCCGGATGAAGATATGATTATCATTTTAACTTCTCGGAAAACAGAAGAGAAAGAAAATCTTATAAAGTTTTTGAATAAAAATGGCTTGAGATATAATCATATAATTTTTGATGCTCCGATGGGGGAACGTATTTTGGTTAATGACGATAAACCAAGCGGTCTTAAATGTGCTTATGCGATTAAGAAAGAAAGAGACGAAAAATTAGAGATTAGCTTAATAGTTAACAAGGATTTATAAAATGAATAAATTTGTTAAATTGATAAAAATAAGACTAATAAATGGAAAAAAAATAAAAATATTGCAATTATTTGGCAAAAATGTACTATATATAGAGAAATATTTAAATAAAAAAATTAAATTTTATTTGCGTAATAATGCACTAACCACTAATCCAAGCGATAATATTTTTTATTTAAAAATAAATACTATTAAAGATCATTCTCTAGAATGCTTTCAAAAATGGATAGATATTGCAAATAAAAAAAACGCTAAAGTTTATATTGTATGTGATGATAAAAAAACAGAATTATCGCTATATAAAAATATCCGATTCCATGATAATTTTGAGGTTATCAGAAGTAAAATAAAAAAATTATATCCCTATATGAAATCCTTAAGCTGTAAATTTTGGTATAATGACGTATTGACAAAACTAGCAATTTTTTATCATGCCTCAAAACATGGACATAAAAATTTTTGGAAAATAGATGCTGATGATACAATGTTCTGTATAGAAAATGATGACATTGTCACTTTTTTGCAAAATGCAGAACAAATATCAAACGAACAAAATATAAAAGCTTTCTCGTTGGATATACATACTTCAAAATTATATGGCAAGCATTGGTCTTTCGGTGTATGCTATATTGATAATACTATTGATTGGTTTTCTATTTTTCAAAAATATATGAATAACGGATGGAAAGAAAAATACAACCAACGTTTCAAAGAAGGTATGAATTTAGATTGGTTTTTTACGTATTTAAGAGATGAAAAAATATTAAATATAAAATCATTTTATATAAACAAATCTTATTTTTACCATTATCATGATAGATCATCAGACCTTATGAAATTATCTCATTGGAATGATAATAAATTAATATATCCACATTTAAAATGTATGAATTCATATTTTGGAGAAAGGCCTATTTTTTTAGGTAATATTTGTATCGGAAATGCAGAAGCAAGCGTTTATATAAAGCAAGAAGTTTCAAAAGATTACAACTTGTATAATCTTTTAGCCATTTATGACAATCTTGAAATATTATATCCACCACAAGGTCTTGGAGATATTCTTTTTGTTTGTGCTCTTATACGTGAATATAAGAGAAGTAATCCCAATAAAAAAATTGCAATTTTAGTTACAAAAAAACATTTTTATGATTTTGCAAAATTATATCAAAACGAATTTTTTTGATGTAATTTTTTATAATAAAAAACTAAGACCTGATTATAATTTTGTTAATTTAGCTGATTTAGCATACAGAAATAAAACATTTTATTAAATAATAAACAAACATAAAAATTTTAAAAATTTATTTACAAGCACAATGAATTTAAATAAAAAATGTATGTTATATTATCCTGAAATAGAAAAAATTAGAGATAATACTTTATCAAATTCAATTTTGATTGCACCTGATAGTGTTTCAATACCTGCATCAATAGATGATGTATCTTGGATTAGCTTGGCAGACAAGTTAAAAGAAAAAGGATTTGATGTTATTTTTAATTGTAATAATAAAGAAAGATTTAAAAATTATAAAAAAAACTTTTGGGACATAAAAACAACAATACAAAAAATCAATAATATGAAAGCTTTTATTGGTTATAGAAGCGGCTTAACGGATGTTATAGGAGCATTCTGCAGAGAAACTAAACAATATATTATTTATCCAGAAGAACGATATACTTTTAATGCAGATTATGTGGGCACGTTTAAAAATAAAAAAGAAAGTATAGAAGCATATTTTAACTTTTGCTCTATAAAAAATAACTTTAATAATAATTTGGTAAATGAATATATTTACAATAAAGATGTATTTGATACAATACTTGATGAGATAGTGTGAATATTATAAACAACAGATGTGGTTATAAATTACAAAAATAAAATCATTAAAAATCAATGTGTTTTAATGTAATATCTAGTTCGGTATACTCTTTTTTGATTACCAATAAGGTAATTTGATTAGATATGGAAAATATAAACCACATTAAAATATTTTACAAAACAATAAAAAAAAGCTTGTAATTTGTGGGTATTTACAGTATATTTTAATTAAGATAAGAGATTGATGATGAAGGGACATAGTGTTCTAGGTTTTATAGTCGTCAGCTCGACCAATATACCCCACCTGTCCAGGTGGGTTTTTG
>CASFFJ010000160.1 GCA_949293915.1 uncultured Christensenella sp. | reverse complement strand
TAAATAATCATATACATATAGTTTTAAAAGGTTATTTATTATGGCAAAAAATACAAAACAAATAGCATTAATACAACATAGACGTGGTAAATTAAGTGAATTACCTATGCAATTAAACGAAGCTGAAATTGGTTTCGCTACTGATACAAATGAAGTTTTTATTGGAAATCCATCACATCCAACATTAATAGAAAGAATGGAATCTGGAACATTTCCATATGGTAATGTTCAATTATTGACAGAATTTACTGAAAATCTTCAAAAAATTACATATACATATAAATCTAATACGGATATTATAGCTAGAACACCAGTTGTGATAGTTGGTAATGTACCATCTCCAATAATTGCTCCAAATACTTCTTTAATAATTAATTCGATAGAAGTTACTTTTGAAAATACATCTTCTTTATCTGATATTATTGAAATAATTAATAAAACACCAAATTTAAAAGTTAAAGCATTTGCTCATAATTCATCATTTATTGGATTCATTACAACTGAAACCGAAATTACATTAGAAAATGGAGTAACAGTTGGCGATGGTATAATTCAAAGATTGGGATTTGGTTCAGATAACTTTTACTCTATGACTTCATCTTTACCTAATGAAAGAACATTACAACAAGTATTAGATGATTATTGTTCGGTTAAAAATTATGGTGCTTATGGAGATGGAGTGTCAGATGACTCTGTATCAATTTTTAATGCTATCTTATCTTTAAATAAAGCCGGTAATGACCCTAAATACTATAGAACATTATTTTTCCCAGCTGGTACATATGTCGTTGATTCAAAAACAATACCTTTACCTTATGGAACACATCTTAAAGGTGAGGGTATGGGTAGAACTGTATTTAAATCTAAAACATATTTAAACGAAATAATGGGAACTATGGATAGTAATATGAATCTTAGTTCTACAAATGAATATGGTTTAAATGCTGATATACCTTCATATATTACGGTTGAAGATATGACTATTGATGTATCATCAACTGTAGCTTCAACTTTATTATTATTAAATTCATGTGAAAATGTTACATTTAAAAATGTTGAATTTATTGGTAATAATGTAACTAATTTAGTAAAAATAGATAAAAATGAAAATACTAATAATTCAAAACATATTATATTTGAAAACTGTATTTTTAATAATGGTGAGACAGCTTTATTAGCATATTCTTCTATTGAACATTTAGTTGTAAAAAATTGTATAATTAAAAATATTCAAAATGAAGGAATTTTATTAAATCCATCAGAAGATAGTAAAATAATTAATACAATTATTGATGGCAATAATTTTGATAATTGCTCTGAATTTTCAGATTCAGTTATTCATTTAGGATTAAATACTGAATATGTGTCTGTTATCAATAATAAATTTGATGAAAATATTACTAATTATACATCAAATATTAAACCTTATATTACTGATTCGTCTTTAAATTATACAGATATATTAGATGCAACATTAAATGATAAAAGAATATTACAATTTAAATTTACTCAACCTATTTGGGAATTTATAGATTATCTTATGAATCCTAATGGTGAATATTTAATTAAACCACATTATAATTCAACAATTATTAATGGAGAAGAAACTATAAAACCATTAACAAACGGTTTTATTCTTGAACAAGGTGATGAAACAAATAATGATACAGTAACATTAGGTAGTTCAAATCCTATTAAAAACATTAATATAAATGCAGGTTCATATGGTAATGTTAACATTGGTCAAAATATATCAGCTACTCAATATCCAATATGGGAATATGATTTTGAATATGAAATTGGTGATAGAGTTGAACAGCAATTAGATAAAACTTATACAATTTATGAATGTATTCAAAATCATACATCATCAAATGATATTCGTGTGAATAATACAGAATATTGGAAAGAGATAGGTACTTTTACACCTTCAATTATTCTTCATAAAGATTTAAATTTAAATGGTAATACAATTTTAGATAAAAGTGGTAATATAAACTTTTATATGACCAATAATAATATCATTATGATAGATGATTCCGAAGCTATTGATAAAGTTTATGCTGAAAGAATACCATATTATAAAGATGCTATTCCAAATGTTGATTATGTAAATAGAATCGCTCAAACAACCATTCGTGATACTATTAATTATGATATATTATCAAGAGAACCAACTAATAGAAAAAGAATAGTTTATTTTGACCCTTATATGTATGGTGATTTTATTAATATGAATAAAATATCTATTAATGTAAGAAGACCATATTATCCAATTATTGATAATATAAATGAAAATACATTGGAATGGAAGGCTGGATTAAAATATTATGCTGGTGATATTATTAAGAAAAGTATGTCAGATACATCTATATCAACATTTAATTTATATGTATCAACATTACAAGAAAATAATTTACAATGGGTTGAATATCCATATTCAAATATTTTAAAACCAACTGAAGAACAATTAGATGGTGATGGTGAACCACTTCCTACATATGGTGCAGATAATAATTATGCAGTAACTTATGGAGATTCTGAAACTAATTTTGAAAAAAATCTTTTTGTTAAAGTTAGCGGCAATTGGTATAAAATAGGTTCAGATAGTTGGAAAGATTTATATGCTTCATATGCAGTTGGTCAGCCAAATCGCACATATACAGCAAATTCAGTTATTAACATTAATAATAAAGAAATAACTTTAACAGGAACAACTGTTAATGAAGCTGTATCAATAATTAATAATGCGTTTACAGATAAATCTGTTGTTGCTTCTAATGTTAATGGAGCATTAAGATTAGATAAAGTTAAAGGTAAATTAGTTTACAATGACATAAAATATTCAGCATTCGAAAGTTTAGGATTTCCAATTGATGAATTAAATAATGAATTTATAACAATTCAACCTGAATTAATTGAAACATTTACATCAATTCAACCAACTAATAATATAGCTAATAATATTTGGATAAAATCTGCTGGTAAAGATTATTATTATGCTTGTATTTTAAATCACATATCTTCAGATTTTGAAGAAGATGCTGGTATGACTGGAAAAACAATTCATTGGGCAGAAGTATATAGAAGTGGTTTAAATCCAAAAAATGATGAAGAAATAGAATTACCAGATATTAAATATGTTTCTATAATGGCTTCTAATGGAGTTGATTCTCATAGATTATTATTTGGTCGCCAAATTATTGATGTTTCAAAACGTAATATTAATTCAGTTTATGAAAAAGATTGGGTTCAAGGAACTGAATATAATGTAGGTGATAGAGTTGCATTTAAAGGTCGTTATTACGAATGTCTTAAAGCTCATACCGCTTCAAGTATGTATGATTTGAACACAGCTGATTTATGGTTAGCAGTTGCAGAAGAAGGATATAATTATCAATTTGACTTTGAAAGAAACATTTATAAATTAGATGATGAAGGAAATATCATTCCTGATGATGATTTTACTATTGATTATAATTTTGCTGGCTATACATTTTATTTAGAATTGTATGATAAAAATGGTCAATTATTACCAGAATTTAAAATTATCAATGATGATACTTCATTAGATAACAATATTCAAGTTAATCCATCTGGATATGTATTAGTTACAATTAATTACATTAGAGGTGAGCAAAGTGAAAATTAAACAAATCCTCAATGAAAAATTAGTTAATTCTTCCTGGTTACAATCTGTTTCTTATTATGGATTTAGAAACAAATTGTTTCCAGGTGAAGAATTAATTGTTTTTAAAGTTAAAGGAAATCCAAAAGCATATATTGTTAGAGGATTGACTAAAAAAGATTTTAAAGATTGG
>CASFFJ010000159.1 GCA_949293915.1 uncultured Christensenella sp. | reverse complement strand
GATGTACTCTATGGTGAAGATGGAAATGACACAATTTATGGAGATATGGGTAATGACACTATTTATGGCGGAGAAGGGAATGATATACTAAGCGGCGGCAGTGGGGACGATTTGTATATATTCGATATGACAAAAAATCCAACAGGTGCAACTACAATAAATGACTCAAGCAGTGAAAATCCCAATGACACTATAAAATTTATCGGGGTTAATACAACTGACATTGATAAAATATATAGTGACGGTAACAATGGAGATACAATACAGTTTAAATTCAAAGGTCATGATAATTTTGAACTTACAGCAATCAAAGCAAGTGAATACAAGATAGAAAATTTTGTATTTGATGATAAAGCCCTCACATATGACGAATTTGTTGAAACTTATTTAAGAATACAAAAGGTTGAAGGGTATAATGTAGCACGCGTAACATCCTGGGCAAATAAAACAAGGGGTGATGATTATAATAACAGAATAAAAGGAGGTAATAATAACGATCTAATATACGGAAACGGGGGCAATGACGCACTTGAAGGCTCTATAGGCAATGATACAATTTATGGCGGCAATGGTGATGATACAATTTATGGCGGCAGCGGGAATGATGTCTTGGACGGAGGTTACGGAGATGATGAGATACTTGGAGGAATTAATAATGATATAATACATATATCAAGCGGTAATGACACCCTTAAAGGAGATCAAGGCGATGATACATATATAGTTGATTTAACAAAAAATCTTACAGGAACAACAATAATTGATGATATTGATACAAATGGCGCAAATGATACAATAAAGTTTATTGGCGTTACAACAGAAGACATTGAAAATATATGGGGAGAGGTAGGCGACAGGTATTCAAAAAACATCATACATATAACATTTAAAAATCATGATGGTTTTGAAATTAAAATACACCACGCTGATCAGTACAAAATAGAAAACTATATTTTCGAAGACAAGAGCTTTACATATGATGAATTTGTTGAAGAGTATCTAAGAATACAGACCACCAATCAATATAACCAAGTTGAAATTACGCCCTGGGCATCAGAAATGCAAGGAAATGACGGTTATAACAAAATCAAAGGCAGGGAAATTGCAGATCTGATATACGGCAACGGCGGTAACGACACCATCAGAGGAGGCAATGGTGATGATACTATTTATGGCGGGGAGGGAGATGACAGCATTGAAGGCGAACTTGGAAACGATTTAATATACAGTGATAAAGGAAATGACACAATTCTCCCCGGTAACGGTGATGATACCATCGTATTCAATGTTGGTGACGGCAATGACACAGTATATGATTATTCGGGAAATGATACAATAAAAATAAACGGGGCTACTAAGGAAGATGTCTCTTTTTATAAGGATAAAAATTCATTAATCTTGAATTACTCTGATACCGACTCAATAACAATAGAGCATTATTATTATAGCGGTGATAATTATAAAATTGAAAAAATTGAACTTGATAACGGAAATTATATAACAAATACGGTTATAGACCAGATAATCCAAGAAATGAATGCATATGCAACAGAAAATGGAATACAAATTTCGTGCGCAAATGATATTACAAGCAATGACGAACTTATGCAGCTTGTCACAAGTGGTTGGCAGTCATAATAATATAACCTTTATACTACAACACTCTCTTTTAAAAGAGAGTGTTTTTTATAACATAAATATACATTCTATTTACATGGATATTTTATTTACATATAATAAATTTGATGAAAAAGACTATAGGAATGGTTTTAGTGTTGGTTTTGCTATGCTCGCAGGCAGTATGCGAGGAGTTAAGTTTTGAAGAATTTTTAAATTCCGGACTTGAACATTCTTATCAACTTAAAAAAGCTGTGCTTGATAAATCAATAAGCCAGAAAGGTATAGGTGAGGCAAGGAGTGAATATTTACCTACACTTAGTGCTTATGCGGTATCTGAAAGGTATAACGATTTAACTGACGGGCGTGCACAGATTACAGCTATTGGAAATGAGATATTTTTAAACAGAAATTATTATCAGGATGCAGCAGCACTTATGCTAACATACAATGTTTTTGATTTTGGCATAAGAAGGCGACAGCTTGATATAGCAAAAGCAGATTTCACACAAAAAGAATATATACTAGAGAAAGATACTTCAGACTTAAAACTTGATTTGGTTGATTTATATGCTCAAACTTTATCGCTGTACAAAGAAATAAATATCAAAAAGAATGTTTTAGACGTACATAAGGAGCTAAATGAAATAAGTAAAAGACTAAAAGAAGCAGGTAAGATTTCCGAAATAGACGTTATTGACAGTGAAATTCAAATCTCTGAACTTAAAACACAGATTGAAGATTTATCTAATAATTTTTCAAAAAAACTAATTGATATGAGTTTTTACACAAATAAGGAATATTCCGCCGACTCAATACAAATAAAGGATTTCTCAAAAGACGACAATACATTTATGCCTCAAAACGGCGTAGCTAAGCTATCAGCAGAGGTAATTACTCTTACTCCAGAAAATTCACCCGATAATTTCATATACGACCTTGAAATATTGAAGAAAAAGAAAGAATACGAAATTCAAAAAAGATACAATTATCCAAAAATAAAATTGGACTCAAGATATAGTCTATATGGTTCAGACACGAATAGTTTGCTTGACGCTTTCTCTGATGTAAGTCAGCGGAGTTTTAGTGTAAGACTTACTGCAACTATGACGCTATTTGATGGCTTAAAAAACAGGAATAAAATTGCAAAAGCTAAATATGAAATTGAGAAGGCTAAAATTGAAAAAGAACAGAAAATGGCAGAATTAAAGGTAAAATATGAACAAATTCAACTGGATGCAAAAAATGCCGCAGCACAAGAGGAAAATATCGTAAAAACACTTGCCCTTGTAAATAAAAATTTAAACTTAATGGAAAGACTTAATTTTAACGGATTAAGTGATAAATCTGAATGTCTTAAAAGAAAACTTACTCTTTTGAACAAAAAACTCGATTTAGAAGAAAATCAAATAAAACTTCAAACCTCTCAATATAAATTAAAAGTACTATGCGACAAAAACAAGGAAAACATATAGTGGAAAAACAAGAAATAAAAGCAACTGGCATATATGCTTTTGACATAATTGCAAAAATTCACAGAATAGCTCTTGATATTAATGCAATTGTCAGGAAATATGCACTTGATGAAAATGAAATTCCTCTTGTAGACTTATTAAGAATTATTAAAGATAACGAATTCAAGGCAAAAGTAAAAAAACAATCTCCTGAAGAAATAGAAAGCAGGTACCCACTTCCTGCAATAATAATTAGAAAAGATGGTGCCTATGACTTACTTTTAAAAGTCAACAAGGAAAAATCTTGCGCTCTTGTATATGAAATCAAAACAAGCCAAACAAAAGAGCTTGGCTTTGATAAAATACAAGAATTGTGTAGTAATAATTTTATTATACTTACACATAAAATGATAAACTCGCAGATCATGTTTGGGTTTAAATGGTTCTTTTATGAAATTTTGAACTACAAACAGGTTATAGGCGAAGTAATGCTAGGGTCTTTTATTGTTCAATTGTTCGCCCTTGTATCCCCTTTATTTACTCAAGTTATTTTAGATAAAGTAATTGTGCATCGCTCTATGCAAACACTTGATGTACTTGCTTTTGCTTTTGTCGCTGTTATGATTTTTGAGTTACTTTTAAACTTTTCAAGAAAATATATATTTTTACATACAGCCTGCAAAATTGATGCAAAACTGGGTTCAAAACTCTTTCGACACCTTTTTTCACTCCCATTTGTTTATTTTGAAAACAGAAAAGTAGGAAATATAATAACAAGAGTAAGAGAACTTGATCAAATAAGAGATTTTATTACAAACAAATCTGTATCTGTGGTTCTTGATGTGTTTTTCTCTTTTGTATTCGTTATTATGATGTTTATATATAGTAAAATTCTTACTTTAATAGTAATTTTATTTGTTTCAATAATAGCAATCTTGTATCTTATTATTACACCCGAATTGCGTTCAAGACTCGAAACAAAATTTCAGACAGGAGCACAATCTAATTCATATCTTGTTGAATCTGTAACAGGGATTCAAACTGTAAAATCACTTTCTATTGAAGGCTCTATGCAAAAAAAGTGGGAAGACTATCTGGCAAAATATATAAATTCTTCCTTCAAACTCTCAAACATGGGAAATATTTCATCTGCTATATCCCAAATGTTGCAAAAAGGTATGACTATAGCAATATTATACTTTGGAGTAAAACTCGTAATAGATAACAGGCTAACTATAGGGCAACTTATAGCTTTTCAGATGTTTGCAAATCAATTCTCAGGTCCAGTATTAAGACTTGTAAATTTATGGAATGAATTTCAACAAGCACTTTTAGGTGTTGACAGATTAGGAGATATTTTAAATAATCCACCAGAAATTCAGTCTAATCATAGTATTACTCTCCCAAAACTATCTGGAAATGTTAGATTTGACAAGGTTTGTTTTAAATACCTACCAAATTCTCCACTAGTCATCAACAACTTCACTTTTGACATCAAGCCCGGTATGAGTATCGGAATCGTCGGAAGAAGCGGAAGTGGAAAAAGTACAATTACAAAATTAATACAGAGAATGTATCTGATTAATGAGGGAGCAATATATATTGACGGAATAGACATAAGACAAATGAATCCTTTATGGCTAAGACATAATATTGGGGTTGTTTTACAGGAAAACTATCTGTTCTCTGGGACAATAAGAGAAAATATTATTCTTCCAAAACCCGATGCCTCTATTGAACTTGTTATACAAGCAGCAAAAATAGCAGGAGCACATGAGTTTATACAGGAGTTACCCGAAGGTTATGAAACTTTTGTGGGCGAAAGAGGTTCAACATTATCCGGCGGACAAAAACAAAGAATTGCAATAGCGCGCGCACTTATTACTAATCCTAAGATTTTTATTATGGATGAAGCAACATCTGCTCTTGATTATGAATCTGAAAGAACCATTTTAAACAATATGGATAAAATCGTAAAAGGGCGCACAACTTTTATAATTGCACACAGATTATCAACTGTTCAAAATTGCGATAAGATTATTGTTATGGACAAAGGAAAAATAATAGAAGTTGGAAATCACAATGAACTAATGTCTAATCAAAAAGGTTATTATCATTACTTATACAGTCAACAAGGATTAGTAAATGCGTGAATTTTTTGAAAATATAAAAGAAAAAATACTGGGTGCAGTCTCAAAAATTAACGACTCATATGAATTTAAACCTGCATTAAGCGAAATTGAGGATTCACCCGTAAGTCCACTTGGAAGATTTACTTTTTGGACAATAGTTTTTTTAATAATAACCACTGTTTTGTGGCTGACACTCGGGCAAATAGATATTGTAGCAAGCGCAAGAGGAATAGTTATACCTGATGGAGAAGCAAAAATCATACAACCTCTTGAAACTGGAGTAATAGAAGAAATCCTTATAAAAGAAGGGGATTTTGTAAAAAAAGGACAGATTCTTAT
>CASFFJ010000158.1 GCA_949293915.1 uncultured Christensenella sp. | reverse complement strand
TGAAGAATATAAAGCTAAAATGGATGAACTCTTTAAAGCTAAAACAGAAGCTAAACCTAAATCTAAAAAAGCAACTACAAAGAAAGCTGATAAATCAGATGAACAAAAAATGCCTTGGGACTAGATTAAATGAATTGGCTTGAACAAATAAAACCATTTACAAAAAATATAATATTTAATCATAATACAAGAACAATAACATTAGTACATCCACACTTTAAACAAGGTCAATCTGGATATAAAAAGTTTATTCAATCTCTACATAATAATCCATATTCAGAATATACAGTTGAATGTGTAGGAATGGCTAGTATAAAAGGAGCTTTAATCCTTAGTTCAATAACTAAACATTTGAATAAATTAGATAATATTGAATATGCACAGTTAAATTGTGATTTAAATAATTCAGTTTACAAATTATATGTTAAATTTTTATAAAAGGAGAATTGATAAATGTCAATGAACACACCTAATAATCAACCACCAATTGATAATACAGCAGCAGTAGCTCCAGAAGTAACTCAAGCTGCTGATGTAACTCAACCAGAAGTTGCTCCAGCTCCAGTACAAGAAGAGCAGGCAGTAGCTCAAGTTAAGCAAGCTGCTCCAGAAACAACACAAGAACAAGCAGTACAAGAAGAACAAGCAGTTGTGGCTATAGGTCAAGCTATTGCAGATGAACAGATATCAGCTCGCGATATTCTAACAGCCATTATTTCAGATACAATAGGTTTATCTCCAGCAGGAGCTAACTCTCTTATTGATATTTTAATGACTGATTTAATTGATGACCAAGTAGCAGCAGGTACAGTAGCTACAGAGCAAGCAGCTACTATGCCTACAGATGTACCACCTCAAGTATAGGATTAATTATGACACTAGAAATAGCACAAGCTACATTCTATAATATACCAGTTGCTTTAGTTCAAAGTATAATACATACTATTGGATTAGTAACAGACGATAAACCAAACATTAGATATAGAGATGGAATGTCTGATACATTTCAATTAACTCAAGCAACTATAGATGAGGATTGGAATACGGTTGATATGTTTATATCTTATTATATAGATGATAGTATGACATATACATTCCAGATATTCTTATCTAAATTTGTAGAAGATAAATTAAAAGACTATAACTTACTTGAGAAATGCTGGAGTATAGATACAAATGACTAACATGATGGACATATATAAAGCACTTGCTGTTCGAATTAATTATCCAGTACAGCCTACATATAGATGTATGCAAAAGATAATTGGATATCTTAATTTACTTTTATCTCTTTCTAATACTCCACAAGCTATAGTAGAAGTAGCTTTATCAGGAGAACCAGGTAAAAGATATCTCAACAGGAAGAATGAACAGATTGCTTACCTTAAAGATGGTAGAGCTTGTAAATTAAATCCAGATGGAACAATTCATACTAATGATGAATCAGCTTTTGTGATTAGAAAAGGATTGTTTCAAGATTTACAGACAGGCTCCGTTAAACAATTTATAACAAGTGAAGATGATATTCTATCAGATGATTATTATCTTCAACCAATACTAACTTCTTTATTCCTTGTTTTATCTGGTGTTCAACCAAGTGAAGCAGTGATGTATATAAATGATGCTTGCTCTAGGTCTAATGCTGGTGTTGAAACAAGACAAGTAGATACAACTAGAATTAAACGTAGGTTGTAACATGGAACTTTATAACATTCGTTCTATTAAAGTTCAAATTACTAAAGTTTTATATACACCTGGTGGAAATAGATTTAGATTAGGCTCCGATTTTGTTGAGACTTCCATTCAAGATTGTAAATATATTCTACTTATTTATTCAGGTAGAATAAGATTTATTGAACTTGGATTTAATGAGCCAAGTGTATATAAAATACTACGTTTTATTTTTAAACAAAAAGAAATAAATAAAATTATAATAAACATAATGGAGTTCTTTACAAGTGTTAGACATAACTAATAATGAGTTACTTGAATTAGCTACAAGAGATATTGAAGGTGTTAATCTTCAAAAGTATATACAAGATAAACATAAAGATTGGCATCCAATTAAATGTATAGAATTTCTTGAACAGCTTTTTAAAGACAAGAGATATAATAAACTTGTAGCCTCAATGCTTGCAGTTAAATTTCAAAGAATAAGAAGTAATCTACTTAAACAAGTTGATACTCTTATGAGTGAAGGTGATACTGATATTCTTAAATCACTTGATAAACTACTTCAAATAGTTGTAAAGTTTTCTCAACTCGAAGATGATGAAAAGTCTGATAATAGATTAATTATAAGGTTAGCTGATGAAACGGAAGAAAAATTCAGAAAAGTATAGAAGTAAATTTGAAGAACGTCTATCAGCTAGACTTCTTAAACTTGGATTCAAATATGAGCCATACAAAATAGATTATAAAGTACCAGAAACAAAACATAAATATACACCAGATTTTGTTCGAGGTAAATTAATCTATGAATTAAAAGGAAGATTTACAGCTCAAGATAGAAAGAAAATGAAACTACTTGTTGAGCAACATCCTGAATTTGATTTTGTTATGGTGTTTCAAAATCCAAATATAAAGATAAATAAAAACTCTAAAACAACTTATGCTGATTGGTGTAACAAAAATAACATTCAATGGTTATCGTATAAGGAGATTGATGTATAATGATTAAAGTAGTGAAAGATATTGAAAACCAAGTTGAGACAATTGCACAAGCTGCTAATAAATATTTTCTTTATAGATTTATTCTCTTTAAGGAAGATAAGAAATATCAAATTATGAAAAGGTCAGCATTTGTTTATCAGTTGATGTATTATAGAACAAATGAACTAGTATTTGGAAGTGAAGCAGGACCTACTCTTGAAGTAGCATTAAAAACTTATATGAATTTAGATTACGAAGTTTATATTAATGATAAGGATTTATAATGGATAAAGATAAATATTTGAAGTTGGTAGAACAGTATGCTCAGCAGTTCAAACTTTTAGATGATGTATTCGATAAAATATATAGACGAAGTCAAATTGTTGTAGATTACTATATAGAACATTTTGATGAATTTCTTAAATTAAAGTTTGAAGCTTACGATGATAAGAAGAGTACAGAAGATAAAGTTGTATTTAAGGAAGTTGATATGTTATCTTGGTTAAAGAAAAATTATTATAAAAAATACCTAAATAATCCAGAAAAACTTTTAAGAGAGTTAGAAGTAGACTGGGCTAATGTACTAGCTACAGATTATTATAATAGTTATATAGCTGCAAAAGAAGGATTACCAAAAGAGTTACAGGAATTATATAGTAGTATAGAATAATAAAGGATTTTAATTAACATGATTGATTGTACAGATGAAGAGTTAATAACAGAAGTATTTGAACGTGCTCTTAAATCGGATATATTTTGTATGAATGTAATAATACATTGTAAAGAGTTTATTAAGTATTTAGAAAAGGATGAGTAGATGGCAGTAGAACCATTTCAAATAGTTAATAGTGATGGATCAGTTAATCAATCTGAATATGATAGATGTATTCAATTTCTTAACGATTATACATCAGGTTTAATAAAAGTATATCCAGAGGTAACTTGGTCTAATCCACTTGAGGTTGATCTATCTCAAAATAAATCTGCATTAGAAATTCTTGCAGAGTTAATAATGTTTTCTAATAATAAACTTTTAAATAAACAAGCGTTTGAAAATATTCATAAATTATTTAGAGGTTTACTTGATAGATATGGATCAACTATTCATACTTGTGGTAGATACTTGGATGTTAGTGCTAACTTTACTGATGGTCCTGGTTATATGTATGATGTTATACTTGATGAAAACACTGAAGTAAAAACATCTCAAATTAATAGTGATATAACTATTTACTATCTTGATGATGATAATCATACTGTTATGGAGTTTGTAGATCAAGCGTATAAAAATGTAAACGCAGATGCTCAACTACCAAATTGTAATTATCCTCTCAATAATCTTACAACAAACAGTTTAACTTCTAATGTATCAGGTTATCCTAATATTTATCATGGGTATTTATCTGGAGTTTATTCAGATTTTCAAAGGTTAGCAGGTCAGTATGTAGGTAGTTCAACTTTATTCTATTTCAGTGAATGTAATGACATACTTTATACTACAGGTGGATCATCGATAAATGATCAACGACTTCATGAAATAGTTAACTTTAACTATAAAACAACTGTATCAAATAAATCAAAACCATCAAGAGGAGTTGATTTAACAAAGGTTAGTTCAGTACAAAGTCAAGTACAAAATCCAGGTAATGTTAACGCCTATATAATGTCTAACACAGTTAACTCCGAAGTAAATTATCTTTCACCAATTTTCTTTACAAGTTTAACAGAGTCAGATTGGATTAAAACATGGCAAGACGAAACTCAAATCAACGAATAACTAAAATTAAAAAGGATTATATAGAAGAACTTCTTAAAAGAGCAGAAGCTATGGATGTTGAAGATGCTTGTTCTATTCAACCTCCTGGATCTGATCTAGTTCCATATCCTGATTTAAATAACTTAAGACTTTGGACACGCGATTATCTTTTATCAGGTATGAATAAAATATTTCCAGTTAAGTTTGATGAAAATGGTCAAACATATTATACTTGTTTAATTGATGGTCTACCACTTCATACAAAATTAACTAAACAAACATCAGCTACATCAGCTCAATTAGCTTCCTTTTTAAATGTAATTGGAAGTCCAACAATATCATCAGACGGATTTGCTTCAAACTTAGATTCAAATAATTACTTTACAATTACAGATGATAATATCATAGCAAACGAAGATTCAACAGTTTATGTAGTCGCAAAAATTCCAGCTAATATTTCAAATGCTACTATCTTTAAAGCTCAATTTCCAGATGCAACTTTAGAATTAAAAGCTATATCATCTTCAAGTTATTCATGGTATTATAATAACAGTGTAGTTACTACATCGTCATTAACAAATTTAGATATATCAAAAAATATTACTTTTTCTTTTAAATATGTTTTAACTTCACCAGAATCAACTGTACAAGATTGCAGAATTGCATACTATAAAACTGGAAGCGACTACATAAGCACTACAACTACATATTTAAGAATTTCACCAACAGGTAACTGTCAATCATTTATAATAGGAGGTAACTCTACTCCAGTATCAGGATTAGTTTATGATTTTAACCAATCTTGGTATTATGATGGATCTAATCATTACTTTGTAACAACTGTACCTGGTGTTGAAACATCTAAACCTGGATTATGGTTATCAAATTTAGTTGCTCCAGTATCTAATTCAATTGCTGGATCTTGGTTAAGACATAATCTAGTTCATGATAGTGAATCTGATTTTAATACTTTTAACTCTGATACAATTGGAAACTATTCATATTCATTCTTCCAACGTGGAGTTCTACATAGAACAAATGGATCAACTCATGATGATAATGACTCTTATTGTCAACATTGGTCTCCAAGTGCTTTATCTTGTATCTCTCATGAAGCGATTGTAATACCAGGTAATTTACTACAAAAAACTTATACATCATATCAAACTCTTGTAACTCCAAGTGATCCAGATATGCAATCTTACTATGAGACAATGAGTAAAGATGTAACATATAACTTTATTGACAACAATGATAATATTCCTCTTAATACAACTCAATATAATGGAAGAGTAGTAGGTGATGGCTGGATCTATGAGTTAGAATTTATTCCAAACGGAAATGGATCTGGTAATGATTATGGAGATGGAGATGATCCATCAAGTAACAATGGATCTAATGGTGGTTGTATCGTAGGAACAATTGTTTATCAAGATTCATCACTTGGTACAACTTGTACTCAAGAAGTAAACTCATGTTATCAAACAACTCAATCTTACTTTAATCCACTTGTACCTAATGTTCCAGGAAACAATCAAATAAATGACGATCAAATTACAACTCATGTTGTAAATAGTTGTGCAGGTATTTGTTGTAATATGATGTGTGGAACAGGTGGAAATAGATCAGGTTACTATTGGGTAAAGAATACTAGATATCAGGGTGGAACAGAAAATTTAAAAGTAACAGGTTTTAAAGGAAGAACACAAGATGGAACAACTATTGAATTTCCTGTAAACGGAGCTTCATCCGCTCCTATTCAATGGAATTATTATAGTGGATCTGCTACTTGTGGTTGCGAAATCCTACAGCCTATAGTTCAACCTGGATTCAGTGGATTTTGTACTACTTGTGGATCTTATCAAGGATTAGATTTTCTTTTAACAGAAGAATTACCAGAAGAAGAAGGAGTAACTTTATATCTTAATATATATGATTTAAAGAAACAATATGAATCTCAAGGTCTACCTTTTCCAGGTGGTTGTGGTACAGATAGATTTTCAATTGAAATATCAACAACTCAATGTGGACAACCAGGTGGATTTTGTACATCATTTGTTATTGCAGAAAATGTAGATATAAATTCACTTGGAGATATATCTAAACTTGAAAACTTAGTTTGGTCAAATTCAGTTAATTAAACTTTTTAAAGGATGTATATAAAAGATTATGAATTATTTAGAACTACAACAAAGAGCTAATTTATTAGTAGAGAAAGTTAATCAATATGAAGCTAATCTTGAAGGAACAAATATTGATGAAACAGAAACTCTTAATCAACATATATATGCAGATCTATATTGTCTAAGACCTGTTCTTAAAATGTTGTTTGGATCTACAGTTGAAGAGAGAACTAATAGAACTCTTGAAAATGATATAGCTTTAAGAGTATTTGCAACATCAGCTCCAATGTGGAACTCATCCTTTAATTTACTATCTTATAATAAAGGTACTGAAAGATTTAACTGTACTCTTGGATCTAATGTTCTTAACTTAACCACAAATGATCTTAAAAATTTCAAAGCTTCTGAAATCCCAATTAATCCATTAAAAGATCAACAAACTTTAAGTGACTATCTTTACGTTCCAGTTTTATTAAAAGTAACAACAGGAGATGATATAACTACTGAACAAGCAATAGCTGTAACTATATACCAAAGTACAAAATTATCTATCTTATTGAGAGAAGGTAGAATTGACGGTGTTTTAAATAGTAATGTTTGTACAATGATATCAAATGCACAACCAAATACAACATACTATCTTAAATGGGATTGTAATTCAAATAGAGTTTATTTCTATACTGGTGAAAGTATTAATGGTCCTTGGACTGAAATTGATGACTTTGGCGGGCATGCATATGCATCTCCTCTTTATCTTGGAATAAGTAGTAATAATACAGCTCCTTTCTTTGGAACAATAGATTTAATTGAATCTCAAGCAGCTTATGGCGCTAGTAATAGAAATCCAGCGCCGTTAGTTAACTTAACAAATGGTCGTATTAGAGGTTATACATATCCTTCTACTAAACCTGCTTTATGTCTAAATAATATATTCAGTTCTAGTCTCCATTATAGTGATGATCTTACAACAGTTCAAGTTCCAAATTCTGTACTGTTTAATTATTCAGAATCCCAAAAACCAACATCATCAGATGATATATTAAGATTAACATCAGTTATAAAATTAGTTGAAGGACGCCGTGATAGTGCCTATAATGGTTTTGATGATTTAGGTAGCTTTCAATGGTCAAGTAGTAATCAGGTTAAATTCGGAATGTATCCAACTTATACATCTAATTTTAATGGAACTCAAGTAGGTGATGCATTTAAAGTAGTCTATGAATTTTCTAAAAATTCAACTAATTATTCTGTATTAATGACTGTAACTAGATTACGTGATAACTTGACCAAGTCAATTACAACTACTCAAGATTCAATACCAATTCCTTATACGTCTGGCTATGGTGAGCTAGGAAGTAGTGGTACAACTAAAAGCTTTCCTGGTATGATAATCCCGAATATAAATGATTGTTACTTTGAGGTTTATAAAGCATCTCAAGAAATTGGATTTGAATCAGATCAACATGAGTTCATGAATAACATTGATATGTATAATCAATATAACATGATTCAACTTGATGCATATCAAAATACAATTCAAGATAGAGATAGCCGAATAACTCAAGGATTAAATTATTCATACAGTGCAAATATTCAAGACGCTCTTGTTACTGAATCTCAAATAGCTAATCTATTTAAGTGGAATACAACATCAAGTGAAACAATATTAAATAACACAAGAACATTAAATAGACAAGTTCCAGGTATTGTTCTTTATTATCTTGGAACTGATTACGATGGAACTTACACTGCAACTATTCCTTATAATCCACAAGAATCAACAATTAATGCAGTTAACTATGCAACTCCAAGTTACTATGGTGCTTTCTATGTATCAGATGATGTAACTACTTCTCAAGTTGGTCCAGCTATGGGTCATGAAGCATGTCGAATCTTTATGCCAGGAATGAATTATACTCGAGGAGTTCTTGAATCACCTCAACAGATTTGGCAACCAGATAGATTAGTAGGTGAATCAAATACTGGATTTGGTTTTAATTGGCAAGGTAGTGCAATCTATCACGAACTTGTATTTAAAAGAAGACGTAATGGATCAACTTCAAATAGTTTAGATTTTATTCCAGCTATTGATGCAGATCAAGATAATGATCCACAAGGATTAGCAATGAGAACAGCGATTGCACAACAAAAAAACTTCTATAAAAATAGACCTTGGTTTACAGAACTTGATGAGCTATTTAACGCTAATACAAAACAGCTTGCAGAAAATATAATATCAAAACAAAACACAATTACAGTTACAGATCCAGGTAGTTTAAATACAGAATTATTAGAATTAATAGGAGATGTATCTGTAAGTGAAGATGGAATAGCAAGTAATTTTAGCTCAAACAATTGGATTAAATTTAAAACTGTATTTAATCCAACATCAACTTATAAGATTATAATAAAAGCTAATGGCTCTGAACCTACTCAAGCTAATTATTGTCTTTTGTTCGGTGTGAAAGATGTTTATTCCTTTGTGGTTGGTTTATCATCTTCTAATCGATATGCATTATATTTTTCAACTAATGGTAGTTCTTGGAATATAGAAAATGGTAGTTCAGTTTCAACTACAGTTAGTCCAGTTGGAGATACATATTGGAAATTAGAATATGATGGTACTAATACTGTATTCTCAACATCAAAAGATAATGTAACTTATACTCCAGTTAAAACAATTAGTGGAAAAATATTTACAAATAATAGTTGTTATCTCTATATAAGTGGTAGCAGATCATCAACCGATAATCCATTTGATGGAACAGTTGATCTTAAAAGTAGTTTTATTCAAATAGGAAATGATGATCCACAATATCTGTTTACTCAAAATTCCACTCATACAGAAACAGTTGATTATACAGATGAAACTTTCTTTGAAAGTTATAAATTAGATTATGATACTTGGCAAACATCATTAGGATTGGATTACTAACGAGGCGTATATAAAATGATATTCAGTAATGAAACAAGAATAAATCCAGAAGCTACACCAGAAACAATACCAGTAATTCACGGTAAAAATTACTATATAGATGAACAAGGTTATGTAGCAACATATAATCAACAAAAAGTAAATGTCTTTGACTCTCAAAATAATACTGTTACTGTAACTTCATTTGTTGAAGTAACTGAATTCATCTATATAATAAATCAAAAACTAGCTTACAAAACCGAATCAGGATTTTTAGTTACAACTTTAGTTGCTGATAAAGAAAAGTATGTAGGTGGTTTTCAAGGTATAGCTGGATTTAATGAAACAGAAACCAGCTTCCAATATATAAATAATAACGAACCTCAAACATCTTCTGTTACATTTACTGGAAGAATAAATTCATCAAAGCAACTTGAGATAGAAGTTGGAACTGATAATTGGGTAAGACCTCTTGGTGAATTTAGATGTTATATATCGGGAACATTCTATTGTATTACCTATGATACTCCTATGCCTAATTCATTTGGAGATACATTTACTGTAGTTCTAGCTTCTTGGACAACAGTTAACATATCACCAGATACAAATTACATACGAGATATATTTATATCAGGTAATACTTTATATCTTTCTACACGTCTTCAAATAATAGGATCTGAACCTTATAATTGGTCTAACATTGATACATCACAATCAACTGTAATTTGGAGTGAAGATTCAAGATTAACTGGATGTTACTTTGAAGGAAGTCCAACTGCATCTTACTTCTTCATGATAAATTATAATACATCTTCTATCTACTGGGTATCTGGAAGTGAGCTTGAAATTCTTCAAGAATATGAACATAGAATACCAATACTTGGAGTCGGATCAGTTGATAAATTCATGTTAGCTGTAGTAGATAAAGAATCATGTACACTACTTCAAGCTTATGTATCACTTAATACTTGGTTGATGAAAACAAAGATGTATTTTCAATTTAATCAACTAAGTGCATATGAAGAAATGTTATCAACTTATATAAGAGAAGAGGTACATTTTGCACGTGATTTAAATTCAATCATAATTGAATCAACTCAAAGAGCACCTATGATTCTTTATGTTCTTGGAGATAAAATACAATCAGGTTGTCATACAGATGATACAGTTACATCAGGAGATTTTGGAGCTTATTTAATTCAAGACGGTGAACTATCAAGATATACAAGAGTAGAAGATAGTGGACAATACGATGATATTGACATAGATCAAGGTATAATTAGTTATAACTCTTATATCTATATTGGATCTGATCTTGAACCTGATCTTGGTGGATCAACAATGAGAGATACTGAGATTATATTTGAAGGAAAGATAGCTCTTGTAGATGGAGATGATGTATCAATTGAATCTTCATCAGATGTACCTAAAGATCAATCTGATTTACCTGTTCGTACTCAACAAACTAATCCTGATAATTGGTGGTACTTATATACAAAAACTCTACGTTATCCAATTAGTTATACAGATTGGATAAGAATTGGATTATTTCCAACAACAAAAGTTTATAACATTCAACTAGCTCAAGATATGACCAAAGGAGAAAGTAAATCTAAATCTAAAAAACGATAGTGAGGTGATTAATATGGGATGTAAGTCTAAGAAAGGAAAGAAATAAAAATGGATATATCAAAAGAAGAACTCTGGAGAATGAGTCAGTATAATCCACCTTGTATAGTTTATCAGTATAAATGTGATCTATGTCCATTCTTTAAGAAACCAGATAGATGCTTACTTGATACTAATTATAATGATCTTGAAGAGGAATATAAGTAATGATTCACATTTTATATGATGGTGATATATTATTAAGATCTATGTTTGCAACTAAACTTCCACCACATATAGCAGTTCAAACAATGTTAAAGATAAAGGATCGAGAAATAAGGGAAGCAAGGAGATACTTCAAAGAGTTTAACAGAGTAGATCCTAAGTTTTATTTTTGTATTAGTTTGAATCGTGGTTTCAGAACAGTTCTATTTCCATACTATAAAGCTCAAAGAATAAACAGTTATGCAAAACCTTGGATTGAATTTAAAAATGAATGTCTCAAAATACTTCAAGCTTTTAGAGTAAATATTGTAGCATCAATGGTATTTGAATGTGATGATCTTATATCTATAATAGCTTCTAATTTAGTCGAGGATGAACGTAACAAAGTAATGATTATATCTTGTGATAAAGACTTTCTACAAATACCAAAGCTTACAATTAAATCAAAAAAGAAAAATGGAATAAAGACATTTGAAACAACAATTGAATCTAGTATGCATGAACTAGCAAAACAATTTCTTCTTGGAGATCGAATTGATAATATTCCAGGAGTTCCTAAAGTTGGAGTTGTAACAGCAGAGAAGATATTAGAAGGACATAAATTAACTTCTCTTTGGCAGGTCTATGAATTTATCAAGGATGTGTATAAAGAACACGGGTTATTATTTTATTATCCAAGTAACTTAGTATTGTTAAGGATGTTAACTAAGTACAATGTACCACTAAAAGATCTAGCTAAAGTTCTTGAATTTGATTGTCTTCATCCAAAACTTACTATAAATGATCATATAAAGATTCCATTCCTTAATAAGGTATTTAAATTTATAAATAATATAAATCAATTTAGAACAGAAGCTTATGCTCGAAAAGGAAAACTGCCAAAATGAAATTGAAGCAATATAAAGATTTATTTATACTCTCCAAGGATAAAAGACCAGTAGATTCCAGAGGACTATATTCAACAATTGATAAAGCAGTTAACGTTCCTTATACTCAATTTAAAGCAGCACGTGAACATGGATTTACAATAAGTA
>CASFFJ010000157.1 GCA_949293915.1 uncultured Christensenella sp. | reverse complement strand
TTATTAAATGGATATTCAAAAAGTTACGGTATGACTGGTTGGCGTTTGGGGTATGCTATTACTCATCCCAAAATAATAGAACGCATGACGCGATTACAAGGGCAATTATATGTTTCAGCACCATCCATTGTTCAATACGCAGCTTTGGTGGCGGATACCGTCGATTTAAATCCAATTATAGATGTTTATAAAAGAAGAAATTTATTAGTAAAAGAAATGCTTTCTTCTAAATTTGGATTATCTGACAGCAATGGCGGCTTTTATTTTTTCATAAAAGTCCCAGAAAGAATGAATTGTTCAGCAACCGATTTTTGTAAAATCGCTGCTGATAATCGTGTTTTATTAGTTCCAGGCAAAGCCTTTAGTCAACAAGATACTCATTTTAGAATAAGTATTTGTGTTGATGATGAAAAACTCAAAGCTGGTTTGGAAATTTTAAATGAGATTGTAACAATATAGGAGGTTTAATTCTTGTTTTTAGAAATAATCAACAATTATCATGCAACAAGGAACCCTCTTCTTGCGGCTATGATACAAAAAAAAGCATATCAATTTGTATTAGCACATGCATTCTTGAAACCAGAATTAGTTGGTTCGTATGCAATGGGCATAGATATTCCTGGAAGCGATATGGACTTTGCAATTGGAGCAAAAGATGCGATTGAAAAAGAAAAAATTCGGGCCGCATTGGCTCCTTATATGGAATTTAGAGGTGAAAGACCAGCTGCCTTCGCCACTACAAGATTCCTGTTTTGTACATCCATTGATGGAACACACATCGATTTGAATATAATGGACTTTGATGACTACACGCATCTTGTCAATGGAATGCATGCTGCTAGCAACGAATTAACTTTAGAGGAAAAAGCATATTGTGTTGCGAGAAAAATAAAATTAAAAGCTAAAAATAAAGATGATTTTGAAGTATATAAACTAGGATTATATCAACGGTTTTGTCCGCAGTTACTTTGGCTTCCAGATTTTCAAATCCGCGCTCTCATAGAGAAAGATTGTATAGAAAAACAACGTCCTTTTCCACAATGGTTAATAGCGAAAAAACAACATGACCGGAAATAATTTACTCATTACTGAGGGAAAAGAATTCTCGTCAAATACCCTCTCATTACTAACAAATCACTTCAAGATTAAAATATTAAAAGAAAGTTCTTCAATTTATAAAGAAGATTTAACTCAAATCAATTTTTTATGGATTAGATTACACGAATATATTGGCGTAGAAATTTTGAATAAAGCGCCGCATTTGAAAGCGATTATAACTGCGACAACAGGTTTAGATTGTATAGATTTAAATGAGTGTGAAAAACGAAACATTCAAATTGTTTCCTTGACCAACGAAACAAAATTTTTAAAAGAAATTAAATCAACAGCAGAATTAACCATTGCATTGTTGTTTTTATTACTCAGGAATATTGTTCCTGCAATTAATGATGTTGTTTCCAATGGAAATTGGGATCGTGATGCATTTAAAGGATACGAATTATACGGAAAAACAGTTGGGATTATTGGGTATGGTAGATTGGGAAAAATTGTAGCTAGATATCTAAAAAGTTTTGGAACAAAAGTATTAATTTATGATCCATATGTTATTGAAAAGAGCAAATATGTTATCCAAGTATCTTTGGAAAAATTTTTCACATCTTCTGACATCATTTCTATTCACGCAAAACATACGATTGAAACACATAAAATGATAACAGCGGATTTGTTTTCTCTCATACAAAAGCCTATTTACTTCATTAATACTGCCAGAGGTGAAATTGTCGATGAAGAGGCTCTTTTAAAAGCCCTTGAACAAGGGAAAATCAAAAAAGCTGCCATTGATGTCATTAGCTCTGAGACTAAACAAAATATAAAAAACAATAAATTAATAAAATACGCCCAACATCATGATAACCTTATCATTACTCCTCATTTAGGCGGGTGCTGTTATGAGCCCTTTGAAAAAACAGAGCTTTTTATCGCAAAAAAATTAATTGAATTTTATTGTTCAAGTTCATCCGATTAATTTTTTTTATACTCAACAAGTATTAATGGCACAATCATTTCTTCATGTGTTAAACCTGCATGATTTGCTTTAATTTCCGCAATATCTATATTTTCTAATGCTCTATACTGAAACATTTTTTGACCAACAGCTACTGCAACAAAATCACCAATGAAATCATCAACACGGGGATGAGGATTACCAGGCCCCAAAAATTTAGCAATAAAATCTTCTTTGTTAAACAATATAAAATCATCTTTGAAATACCGATTGAATCTTTCTACAAACTCTTCTTTTTTATTTGTTTTAATCTGAAAAGACATCACTCTTTTTCCCAAAGAGGGTAACATCGCTAAACATTCTTGTATATCCGAGTATTCATCCAAGAAAATATTTTCTTGCATATCTATTTGACCATGATCAGCGGCAACAATGATTAACGTATCATCTATTGTATTATTTAATTGTAATAGGCCTTCGTTGACCGCTTGAATAATTTTTGTGATTTCGGGGGATTTTGTTCCTACTTTGTGCATTGTGCAGTCAGGTTCATCCCAATATGCTAAAATAAACTTTTGTTCATCTTTCCGACAAAGATTATTTATTCTTTCAAACATTTCTGAAAGCGATTTTACACCATTAGGTCTAAATAGTGGAAAAACTTCATAAGTAGCAACATTATTGTGAGTTGAATTTGATATTTTAGAATTAATAGTTTCATATCCGATTGCTGAATTAACATAATCGGGATATTTAGATTTTTTATGAGAATAAAAATCTGTATTCGTAAATAAAACAAGTTCCTGATCAATTTCTTTAAAATAACAATTCCAACCAACCCAAGCGTGCTCCAACGGCGATAATCCCGAATACATACTTGTGGTTGCAACAGGTGTAGTACTGGGAAAAACAGATGTTAAATCTTTTACTTTGTGCATTCTTAAGAAACTATTTGTCGGCATATGATAATTTAATATATCAGTTCCCATTCCATCGACAATAAAAAAAACAACATTTTTATAGTTTTTAGCTAAAGCATCATCAATTTCAGGAATAGTATTGTGCATCGTTTCAACGTGATAATACTTTAAAATAGAACTAGCTATATTCATAATAGAATTTTCATAATCTGGCATAATTTTTAAAATATCCATAATTTTCTCCTTTAATTAATTATAATATTGATATGGCTTTTCCAAAAGGGAATTGATTACAATCAAATCTTGGTAACGTATAAATATTGTTATCATCAAAATCTGTGTTTACAATATCTCTTGGATCAACAGCAAAACCAAAAATACAATTTAAATTTTTTCTATTAATACACAATAACAATCTGAAATTGAAATAAAAATTATAAATGATACTATCGTTACGGTATCTTGGTAATTGGTACTCTCTTAGTAAGAGAGTAAGTATGAGTCTGATTTTGATTTTTAACAGTGGCATAGTTACAGTCCTCATCAAAACAAAGTTTTTTTCGTGGTTAATGCGTATTTTGAAAATAGTTTAAATTTATAATACAATCCACCAACGTTGAATAATATGCGAAGGATTCTTGAAATCTTCTTTTTCAGATTCAAATTTTCCTGCGTTTTTTTGAATTACTTTCTGAGAAGCAATATTATCCTTATAACAAGTTACTAAAATTTTATTGATGCCGTTACTTTTATAAAGTTTTAAAACTTCTTTCAATGCCTGTGTTGCATATCCTTTTTTACGTTCACTTGGCTTTATGTAATAAGCTACATGTCCTAGTCTTTTGAAATAATCTCCCGTAATTTTATATCGCATATCCAAAGTACCAACAATCACACCACGTTTCACATCCAATATCCAAAACAGACATGAAGGAACATCTCGTGGGTGAATATTGATACCCTGTTTTCTGTTTTCTAATCTAATACACATACTCGAAAAATCCTCATTGGGACGATATGCATGTCCCAGTTCAAGAATCTCATTAGCAATTTTTGCTTCATTTATTAAATCATTAAAGCCATCTTGCCATTTAGGTTGAGGATGTATCAGTTGTATATTCATTATTAACAATCACTTCCATATCCACAGTTTGCATCATCACCACAATCTTCACAATTACAATCCAAATCGGCCATTTGTTTGAAACCACAAGTCTGTGTTGCAGCAATCTGTGTTCCTTTATAATTTTTCATAATTAATTCTAAAGCTGACATAATTCCTGAAGGTTATGAAATCCTTGAACCATTTCGCAGAAACCGGTTGAATGGGTATTTTTTATGTATTCTTCTTCACTACAACCTTTTATAGATATATCTACACTACTTATTCCCGCATCTGCAGTTTTCTGAGAAAAATTCTTTTCCGAAAATTTTCTGCCATTAGATGCCAAAGATACTTTAAAACCTAAATTGTGTAAAAAAGAAACAATTTCTATAAACTTAGGATGAATTGTTGGCTTTCCACCAATTAAAATGACCTTTTTAACACTATTTTTATACATCTCTTTTGCTGTTTTTTTTAAAACATCAAAATCCATTTCTAAATGCGAAACTTAAAATTTTGTGCATAGCACCAGTTGCACTTGTTGTTACAAGAACGATTAGTTGTAAACCAAACAGTAGAAGGAATAATTTCCATAGATACCTCCTATCAATTTAAATGTAACAAAAAATGACTTTTGATGTCAACATATTTTTCTAATTAATAAAATAAATTTTTACTTGATTT
>CASFFJ010000156.1 GCA_949293915.1 uncultured Christensenella sp. | reverse complement strand
TTTGTTACCCGCGTTTATTGCTTCGTCACTTATTTCAATACCGAGTTTTTTATATTCCGCCCTCTGGCGTGCAAGCTGTTCGCTTGTCGCGTTAAAAAGCGGCATAAGCTCGGAACCTGAGCGCCCGAGCAGGTCATTCGCAATTTTTGCCTTTTGTGCACCTTCGGGCATTTTTTGAAGGGCTGTGACAACTTCGTTAAATACCTGCTCCTGATTTTTTAACTTCCCGTTTGTGTCGTAAACGCTTATCCCGAGAGTATCAAATATTTTAACCGAGGTTTTTACGCCCGTTGATGCGCTTACAATTTGCTTCGAGAGCGTTTTAAATCCCATTTGCAGCGATTCTATTTTTGCGCCGTTTTGCCCTAAAAGATAATCCCACTCCTGAAAGCCTTTTCGCGATATGCCGATTTTATTTGACATATCGTCAATTCTGTCTGCAACATCCTGCGCTCTTTTGATAAGTGCAACGGTGCCGCCCGACACGGCGGCAAGCGCCACAGTTCCCGCCTGACAGGCTTTTTTAAAATCCGTTGCCAGCCCCTTGCCGAGTTTTTTGATCGTAGTGTTCAGCCTCTTTGCTTCCTGCTCATTAAGATTAAACTCTTTAGCGATTTTTTTAACCTGCGAGCTTACTCTGTCCCTAAGCGACATAACAACGCCGATAGTTTTACTCATATTTTCCCCCGAGAAGTGTTACAAGGTTTTTAACGTAGTAATTTTCTTTTTCAAGGTTTAAAAGCATTGAAGCGAACGCGAATTGTTTTTCAAAATGGCTCCAGTTTAAAATTTCATCAAAAGACTTTGTTTTAAGCCAGTAGTGTATCAAGAACAAGTCGTCGTCACTCTCTATTGCTTTTTTATTTTCTGTATTTTATCCTCCCCGAGTCCGTAGCGGGCAAGAATATGCTTCACAAGAGCGTTTATTTCCGTTATATTGTGCCCGAGTGACAGCTCGACCGTGTCAATCGGGTCTTCAACACCGAGTTCTTCCTGCAGTTTTTTTGAGCGAAAAATGGGGCAAAAAGCGTAAATCAACTCTAAATCAGCACGCATGGGGTCGTCGTATTCTTTGTTAATTATTGCGCTTACTTTGCTTATAGAATGCTCCTCTATATCAATTTCGCAATCAAGAATTTGACAAAAATAAGGGGTGTTTAACTTTTTATCAAATATTTTTTTCTGCTGCAGAATTTTTTCAACCGTAAGTTTTTCTTTTTTCTCTGCCATATTTGCCTCTTAACTAATCGTTATCTAAAAATGTATATTTAGCTGCTTTTATAGGTATTTCCTCTTTTGTTGCAACTTTTTGTTCAAAATTTATCAAATCAAGAGAATCAAGTGTAACATTTGAGAACTTAATACGCTGCATGCTGCCCGTGTTTGGGTTTTCAGCTTTTCCTATAATGCTGATTGCGGGGCTTTCGCCGAGAGAATATTGATATATTATATTAAGCATTTTATTGTTGATTTTGTATTTTGATATGGTGCCCGCAAGCGAAAAACCGAGAAATTTTTGGTATTTGCCGTATTCTCCGGCTTTTGAAAACTCCTCGTATTCGTTAGTTTGCGTCATAACAAAAGACTGAATTTCGCCTACCTGTATCTCCTCGTCGTCCGTTGTTATCCATAAGGCGCCGTTTGTGCCGTTAAATATTTCCTTTTCTTGCATTTTTAATCTCCTTCAATAAAATTTATTAACCGTTAAAACATTTTTACCCGCATAATCATACCCTCCATTGCGTTTAAAAATTTAACGTCACAGAGGGCATTTACAATATTTTTGTAGGTTGTTTTTTTAACCGTTAAATCGTCCCATTTGTCGGCATCCTTTCCTGCTGCTTTCCACATTTCGCGCTGCTCCTCGATGTCGACATTTACATTGTTGCTGTATTCGGGGTCTAAAACGTCAAGTTCTTCAAGCTCTCTTATATATCCTTCAATTGCCGAGAATAAAAGCGCCTGATTGTCGTATTTATTTTTGTATCTGCCTTTGTAACTGTTGTTAAAAGCAAATAAAATGTCGCTTTCAAAACGTATCATTCCCTCAACTATTGTGATGGATTTCATATCTTCGCTATATTGAGTATTTGTTGTTGTAAGGGTAGTAACGGGAGTTGCGACCCTTACCCCTTCCTGCGTATTTTCAAGGATTATTTGACCTTCGCTTATCGTTTCGGGCATTTCAACACTTTCAAGCTCGTCAAATATTTTATAGGTTATTGACATATTGTAGGGGCAGCCTGCGCAAACACCTGCAACTATAGGCAAAAGGTCCTCTGCCTCAATCGTGCTTGAGTTTGCGATTTGAACTCCGCCCGAGAGTTTGGCAGACGGGTTTGAAATCGAACATACATAAATTGAATCAGCCTTTTGGTTATAGGTTAAAACAAATTTTTTGACTTCTTTGCCAAGTGCCGCCATATCACTTTGAGCGGCGGAATCCGTATTAAACGCCCAATCCCATTGCAGCTGCTCTTTTACGACTTTAACAACACTTGCAAAAGTCGTTTTGTATTCAAGCAGTACAACGCTTAAGGGATTTCCCCTGAATACTTGTTTTATTTGTGTTTCAAGGTCTTTGCAGTCATCGCCGTACACTTCCTCACTAAGTTCAAAAATTGCGCTGTCAAATTCGCTGAGCCTGTAGCCTTCGCTTTCGGTCAGATTTTCATTTTTTTTGCAAAACAAAACTCTGCCCTTATTGCCAACTTCGATTAAGTCCGCAACGCGCTGTTCAAATATGACTTTCAACGGTGCTTTTAAATCTTCAAGTGTTGTCGCTGTCATTTTTTTACTCCTTATTTATAATTTTGTTTTAATTCTTTAATATACTCTTTTGAATCCTGAGGAATACCCTTGTAATTGTCGGGATATTCGTATCTGTCGTGTTGGTCTTTTTCAAGGTGTTGAATTATGTTGTATGTAAGCGTGCACTCAAGGATGTAGTCATCCTCATTGAGCGCAAAATCTAACTCGTTCACCTCAACAAAAAATAAGTCCTCCTGCTCAAATTTGCCCACTAAAAGCGGATTTTCAAAAAATTCCTCAAGTTTTGATTGAATTTCAAGTAAATCTATAAGTGTTTCGTCTTTTGAAAAATAAGTTATGACAAAAGTAAAAATCTGCTCTTTGTACTCGGCGGCGCTTTGGGTGCTTGAAGGGGTCAAAACCTGAATATAAAAACAGGGCGGGCGCGGGTTTTTCTTATCTTTTATTTGTACCGGAATGTTTTTAAAATTGCTTTCCAGTACTTTTTTTATAGCTCTGTAAAAATCCGTAAGATATAACATTATTTGCCTATATCAGAAAAGAAATTAAATAAAAATTTCTCAAGTTCGCTGTGAAATTTCGGGCGAAATTCATTCACTGCGGACTTCATAACGTGACGTCCGGGCACAAATTTGCCGTTTTTGGCAAAATGCCCGTCTTCTATTAAATGGGCGTGCCGTGCCGAGTTGTAGGCTCTAATTGCCCTGGCACCTTCGTAAAGGTATATTTTGCCGACTTTAAACCTTTTGTGGTAAGATTCTGCAGCCGTCCTTTTCTTCTTTTTGCCTTTTGATGTACCGACATCGCTTCGCGCAATTCTCTTTTGTATCTTGCTTACTTCTTTTGCGCAATCTTTTAAAAAATTCTCCGTTTCATCCGGAAACAGGTCGGCAGTTTCATGCAATAATTTTTTCCTGTAGTCGGACAGTTCGTCGTAGAAAAAACCGTCGGAAGCTATATTGGCACACATTTTAGAGCCCTTTCGTGTCTTCGGATACAAAAACCTGCGCTTCAACATCCCTCAGGGCTTCATTTAAAAAATACTCAACACTGAAATCAACGTTTTTATATCTGATTTTATGTCTTGACGGTATAAGGCGCACAGGGTAATTTTGATAAGGGTATGTTATTTTGTGAGTAACTTTAGACATAACGGTATCTGCCGCCCTGCCAGCAAGCAGTGAGCCCGCACGGGTTTCGATGTTTGCAAAAACGTTTTTTGCAACAACGATTTCACCCAGAACGTTTTCACCGAGTTTATTTTTTTCGCCCGTTTCGCCCTGAGTATCGATAATATCAACGGGATATCTATACTTGCCCCTGTTGGTCATATTCCCCCCTCAGTGCGATATGCACCATTAAGTGCTGAATGGTGTAGGGCATTTCAGACATTGCCTTTTCACCCACTGCCTCTCTGTTTTCATAAAAATGGGCGACAAGGAAGCGGATTAGCATTAAATATGCGCCGTCCCCTTCCTTGTATTCTATGCCCGTTTTTTCGACAATAAGCTGCTTTGCGGTTAAAATTAATCCGTTAAGCATTTCATCATCGAGGTTGTGTGTAACACGGAGGTATTGTTTTATGTCATCAAGCATTTTTTACCTTACACAGTTTGTGCATCGATTATCATTTCTACAAGCTCGGCTTTGGTGTTAGATTGCGTTATCTGACAGTCAAAGCACAGAGCTATTTGTTGCAGGTCCTCTTTTAATACCGTGCTTTTTTCAAGTGCCGTCTGTTCAAAAGTTTCTGCCGCCACTTTTGTTTTTATTGTTTCGACCGTATCATCGTCCGTTGTTTCGATGTCGAATTTACCGCACATTGTTTTTAACGTCGCAAGCTCCAGTGCGGGGGCTGTATCGTCTTCGCCGCTGTTATCCCCTGAGCTTACGACTGTGCTTTTTTTAAGAGTGCAAAGCCGTCAAGGTCAAGTGGTGCGCCGTCAATAATTGAATATGCGCTGTAGAATGTCTGACGTTTTCTTGTTTCATCTTGCGAAGTAATCGACATAGGCTCATTTGTATTGTAGGTGTAGCATTTTTTAAATGCCCCTATTACCATATTATCGTTTGGCACCGCATCCTCTTCTTTGACAATAAGCCCAAAAATCCTGCCGACACCGCCCGAGTTGTAATCGGTTACAAAATACGCTCTGCCGTTCTTATCTTTAATGTTTGCAAGCGTATTCCAGACAAAATCGTTATTTGCGTAAATGCAAGCGAGTTTGCCGTAGCCGCTTTTTACTTTTGCAATTGTATTTCTTACTTTTACTTCAAGGTCGTCGGTGTCTGTATATGTGACTATACGGGGCGTTGAAGTTTCTTTGCTAAGTGCGGTTATAACACCTAAGGGCTGAGCCTTAAAGCTGTCAGAGTCACCGGGTTTGCCCTTGCCGTTAAAAAATGCATAGGCAAGCGCGTTGCCCATTTTTTCCGACAGCTTTTCAATAACATAATTTAAAAAGTCATCAATTGACATTTTTTTGAGTTTCCAGCTCAAAGTAGTACCTTTGACTAATTCGCAGCCGCTCAAAGTGATTTCTTTAAAATTAGCATCTTTACTGTCGGGTGTTTCAGTCGCTTCGTTAGTCCAGAGGTCTTTATTTGCGGCATCGGTTGTTGCTTCATCAACAATAAAAGTTAAATCGCCTTTAACGCCAAATCCTGTAACATCAGCTAAAACAGGGTGCAACTCGCTTATTTTTCTAAATATTTTTTCCTGCACCGTTTTAGGCACCAACACCCCGTGCTGTTCGGTTGTTTGAGCAGCATTTTTAAAATCAAGGTTAACTTTGTCAAAAATTTCATTTTCCAAAGTGTTCAAGGGCTGCCCCATAAGATTTTTTGCAAAAGCTGTTTCGTATAATTTTACCTCATCTTTGACATCGTTATGAGTAAAATTATCAATTACGGGAGCTTTTTGCGAGGGTTTTTGAATATTTTGAAAGTTTACGGCGGGCTTATCTTTTATCGAATTCAGGTTTGCCTGAATTTTTGCCGCGTTTTCAAACTCCTCATCAAGCTTTTTAATTTCGTCAAGTACGTTTTGCGCTTCGTCCGCTTTGTTTTCGTCAATAAGAGCCTGCGCGCGCGTTTCAAGCTCCTCTCTTTGTGCTTTGTAGTTTTCAGCTAAAGACATCTGTTTACTCCTTTCATCCTTATAAAATTTAATTTTGTCTGCAGTATCTTTTTATTTTTTGCATTTTGTGCTTCGATTAATTCCGTTTTTCTTATATTCAGGGCGTTATCTACAAAAGAGTTTTCAATATTCTTGCTAAATCCGCTGTATTGCGCACTTGCAACTACTTTGTTTGCCGCGGATATCTCAAAATTGAAATATTGTTGAGTGTCTTGCGCACTCAACCAGCTTTCAGCGTTCATTAAATCGTCAATCATATCTTTTGTTATGCCTGGCTTTGCGTATTGCATATATGTCTGCAAAATGCACTCTTGAGTTTTATCGAGAATATCTGCGGCGGTTCGCATTGTATCTGCGTTGCCCGAAATATTGAGCATTGGTTTGTGTACCATGTAAAGCGAATTTTCGGGCATTATAACTTTATCCGCCGCAAGCGGGATTACGCTTGATATTGAAGCCATAACGCCGTCATTGTATGCGACTTTGTAGCCCTCGTGACGTTTAAGCATGTTATATATCGCCATGCCTGCAAAAACATTGCCGCCGCCCGAGTTTATATATATGTTTAAATTTTTTCCCTTAACCGAGTTTAAGAAATTTTTAACACTCGCAGGGTACTGGTCGCACTCATCAAGTGCACCCCACCAAGAGGAAACGATATAACCGTAAAAATAGAGGTCGGCACTGTCTTTTGTTACATTGTGCACCTGTAAAAATTGGTCTAAATTGTCTTCAATTGTATTCATCAATTATTACCTCCGCTGTCTTCTTGGGCGAATCCCGTATCTTTCCGTCTTAGCGGTTTATCACCGCCGTCAATCGGCGGCAGATTAAACGCGGCGCGCCACTCGTTCGGTGTCATCGCGCCCCTGTCCACCATTTCGCGCAAATTTAATTTTGTTGATATGCTTGCGCATTGCAAAGATGCCTCTTCAAAAACAATTTTGTTACCGCAGGCGCGCTCGCGGGGCGTGAACAGTTTAGATGTAAACTCGTTTTGCAATTGAAGCGCAAACGGTTCAATCTCACTTTTAGAATATGCATTCCATTCGTCTTCCGTGTATTTTGCCTGTATAATTTTCTCGTTTGTACCAAAGAAGTTGTAAATGCGGTTTATGGTTTTGTCCATCTGGGTGGCGTTTGGCACATAGTCATCAGTTTTGAGTTGCTCAAGTACCGCTCTATTGTCTATCGCACCCACTATGTTGTTGTCTTACGCGCTGTCTGAAATACTCAGATAATTTTGCATAAATCTGAGTGCTTCCTCTTTTAGCTTTTCAGGCTTTACGACCTGATTAAATTTAAGCAGCCATCGAAGCGTGCCGCCGTTTATAATAGCGCCTTTAATGCCCGAGTCGGTTGTCGCAACAATATCCATAAGGTCAACAAGCGTTCTTGAGGGCGATTCGCCAAAAATATCATTTTCGTTGTAGTCTTGCCTCAAATGTATTAAATCGCGGTATGGGAAAGTGAATTTATTTCCGTTTTTGACAAGAAATTCAATCCATAAATAGCCGTAATCATCGTATCGCGCATCGGCAGCTACGGCGGGGATAGGGTAGATTTGCGAAGGGCAGCCGTTTTCATCTCTGTATATAAGCGCAAAAGCGTTTGAGTTGAGTTTTGTTTGTATTGCAAGCTTATACAAAAGCATTTGCCCGTGCATATAGGGGTTAGGCTGCTCAAGCAGTGCTTTTATATAGGGCTCGGGGTATACTAAGATGTTGTTTGCGCTTAATCTTATATGTTTTGCATAGAGTTTACTTATAGCATTTGCAAACGGTCTTATGCAAGCGCGCACGATATCGGAGCGATAAATTTGCCCGTCGTAGCTGAAAGTGTTAGCGTATGTATTCTGCTGCATTAACTTCACGCCGTACACGCTTTTTTTAGGTGATATTTTATTTTTTATATTTTTAAATAAATTAATCATGTGATAAGTGCCATGTATTCTTCTTGTCTTTTTAAATAAATCGTATATGCATCAAGAAGCGCCGCCGTGCCGTCTATTCTGAGCTTTGAATTCGATGTTTTTACGGGCTGAATATTGCCGTTTTTATCTATATCAACGCTTGTGTTTGATAAGCACCAACGGGTTATGGGGTTGTCGTTGTAATTTATAAGCTTTGCTTTTAAGTCTGCTCCCATCTGCTGCATGGGGAGCGAGAGCGTTTTTTTACCTTGTATGACAGGCTCCATACACTGTTCACCAAAGCTTGTTTTCATAATGTCTACAAAGTGCCTGCTGCTCCAACTATCATAACCGCAATAGGGTAAATAAATGTCGTACTGCTCGTACATTTCGCAAAACCAGTCTTTTACGTCTTCCACCCTTATGGTGTTGCCGGGGCAGAGCCTTAAAAAGCCTTGTTTGTGCCAAACGTCATAGTGCATTTTGTCCTCCTGTATTCTTTTTTCAAATACATCCTCAGGAAGCCAGTACATATGCTGCGCATACAGTATGGGGTCGTCTTTAAGTCTGAAAATTATGCAGGCGCTTGTAAGGTCTGTGGTGCGAGAGAGGTCAACGCCGCCTATTGCATAGTCAGGCTTAAGCAATGAGATATCAAATTTTGCACTGTTAACAACTTCGTCAAAACTCAGCCAGGCTTCGCCGTTGTTTTCCCTTACGTTTAAATCTTTAGTAAGGAAGTTTTTGCGGTTTCTTGCATCATTTTGCGCCCTTTTGTATTTACTTCTTAGGTATTCGAGGGATTTTGATACACCAAGATTTGGATTTGCTTTTTGCCAGAATTTTTCGTTTGTCCATTCGTTTTTTGAGTCAAGTTCATATAAAAGGGGCAAATACGTCGGGTCCTGGTATTTGTCGGGGTCACGGTAACCGTCGATTACGCTTGTCGCTTCGTCGTATTCGATGTCAAAAATGCCTTCCCGAATTGTCCCGCAGGTTGTTGTTATGAAAATTATGGGCTGTTCGCGTGCGCCCATGCCGTCTATTACGACATCGTACAAATTTTTATCTTTGAAAGCGTGAATTTCGTCAATTGTTGCGATGTGGGGGTTTAAGCCGTCCTGCTTGTTGGAGTCGGCTCCAAGCGGTACAAAGAAGCTGTTTGTTTTTTCGTATTTTACGCTTGAAACAAGACATTTGAGTCTTTTATTTAGAGCGGGGGATTTTTTAACCATATCCACCGCGCAGCTCCAGATTATTTTTGCCTGGTCGCGTTTTGTCGCAACGGCGTAACATTCCGCGCCCGGTTCGTTGTCGGCAACAAGGCAATAGAGCGCTATTGCCGAGGCAAGCATTGATTTGCCGTTTTTCCTTGCGACAAGTAAAAAGACTTTTATAAAACGCCTTAGATTTGTTTCTTTGTTTAATACGCCAAAAAGAGCGCATACAAGCGCCTTTTGCCATAGTTCCAATAAAAAGGGCTTTCGCGCAAATTTACCTTTTATATGTTTGCAGTATTTTTGAATAAAAGTCAGTGCACGGTTTGCCTTCTTTTCGCAGTAGTAGTATTTTGAATTTTCATCAAGCAGGTCTTCGGTTAAATGTTTGTAAAATAATTTAACTTTTGTCGAAACAATTATTTTGCCGGATTGGATTTCGCTATAGTATTGAAATATCGGGTTTGTTTTTTCATCAATCGGAGTCATTCAAAAAATCATCAAAACCGTCATCCGCGAGCATGTCAGTTTTAGGTATTAAGTCTATAAGTTGCTTTGTCACGGAGGTATAATTTTTAATCATGGTGTTGTAGACATCTACGGCGGCGCTTCGTTTTCTGCCTTTTTGGTTCGCGCCGTTCTGGTAAAATTCAACGCAGCCGTCGCGTTTTATCTGCTCTTTTAAATCGCATAACTCGACCGACATAAAAGCGGCTTGTTCGATTAAAGGCTGCGCGATGTCACGCTTGTTTTTGTCGATGTCGCAGGTGTCGAAAATTTCGCTCAGTTTTTTAAGGCGCTCTTTTATAAGCTTGTCTTTTTGTCTTCCGCTGTAAAAGGCGCCCGTAGTTTCGTTTAAAACGTCGTCATATTTGGTTTTTCTGGACAAAATACACCTCAAAAGATATAAGATAGATTTTATTTGTTACTACACCCCCCATGGAACGACTTCAACATCACACATAAGTGGGGCATGCGGTGTTGGGAGGGGTGAGTTGTTATTTTTTTTGGGGGGGTATGGGTTCCGTACTCACCCCTGCGGCGCTCATCTTGCGGCGCTTGCCCGTGCATTAGTCATCCAAGTGGTGGCTTTTGCGGCGGCGGCGCTCATCCATACAGCAGCTCTGGCGGCGGTCGTCTTACATCATAGTACTTACATTAGTCGCTCTTGCACGGTCGCTTTAATCAAATACCCCAACTCATCAAACTTAAGACCCTCGCGGGTCGACAGGTTTTTTTCAAAGTGTTCTCTATTATGACAATCGATGCACAAAAGCTCTAAATTATCCCAATTCAACACCACACCAACATCGTTAATATTCTCAGGCGTTATGTGTACTTTATGGTGCACTATCCTGCCATACGGGCGCCCGCAGCGCTCGCACACTCCGTACTTGCTTGCCTTGTAGGCGGAAGCCGTCCTTCGCCAGGTCGATGAATTATAAAAACTTTTCGCGTAATCTTTTGCCACCCGCTCCCTGCAAACCTTCTAAAACTTTAAAGACCCCGCAGACTCTTTTGTCCGCGGGGCAAAGAATACAAAAAAAAGAAAGGAACTCAGAATATATTAATAAATCAAGCCTAAAGAAAACGGGCAGCAATGCGCGGCTGCCCGCACCATAGTTGGCTTTACGCAAAAACAGGCTCAAGGAAACACGGGCAAACTTGCGCTGCCCGTGACTGTTTTGAATCTACCGAGTACGTCAATTAAACCAAAAAGAGGGCGGCATTTGCCGCTTTTATTATTCCAAATGCAGTTTAAATCTTTTATAGCACAACGCACAGAATTCTTTTATATCAAGACCGTTTAATACTCCGCTTAATCCTCTTAAAAATTCAGCCTCCCCTATTTCATCATGCAATAACTTGTGACACCTCTCGCACAAGGGAATTGTAAACCAGTCGGGATTTTTGCGCCCGAGTCCCGACCCTCTTTTAATGTGATGCACCTCATTACCTAAACCCCCGCAATATATGCAATTTTTCCTTCTCTGATACCTTAAATAACTCTCATCATACTGCGGCTTTTTTTCCTCAAGCGCTTCATTGATCTCAAACCCGCTCACGTGCCGTGTCCAACAATACCTTAAATCAGGTGTTAAACAAAATCCCCTGTTGTCCTTGTCCCCTTTTAATATGGGCGTTGTGTCGATAAAATAAATCACTCTGTTAATAAAGTCGCTCGCTTGTTTTATGTCCATTTGCGACAATGTGACAGGCATATAAATT
>CASFFJ010000155.1 GCA_949293915.1 uncultured Christensenella sp. | reverse complement strand
TGAAAATATCCGTGACTGGCTCTATGTGTTAGATCATTGCAAAGCGATTGATTTGATTTATCATACCGGAAAAGCAGGCGAAACCTACAATGTGGGTGGCAGAAATGAACGCAACAACATTACGATTGTAAAAACAATTTGTGCAATTTTGGATGAAAAGCGTCCTCGTGCCAATGGCAAAAAGTATGAAGAATTAATTACTTATGTGCAAGATCGTGCAGGACATGATTTCCGCTATGCAATTGATGCTACAAAACTTGAAACAGAGCTCGGCTGGAAAGCTGATGAAAATTTCGATACCGGTATAATAAAAACAGTGGAATGGTATTTAAGATGATCAAATCTAAAAATTCTCGTAAAGTATTGTATAAACAAAATAAAAAAATATATGGAGAGTTGCATCCTTATACAATTTGGTTAAGAGTTGCTATGTCTCCTATGGTTGCTCCGATCTATCTTTTGTTTTTACCCATTAAATTAATAAAATATTTGATGTTTATCGCTAGCAGATTATGTGTTAAACATATTATAAATTACAGATTTAATTTGTTTCTACAAAAAAACAAAGGGCATAAAGTATCCGAATTTATTAAGCCAATTGCTTTATATTTACCACAATACCATGAAATACCCGAAAATAATGAATGGTGGGGACAAGGTTTCACTGAATGGACAAATGTTAAAAAGGCTCAACCTTTATACGAGGGGCATTATCAACCGCATATTCCTCATAAAGATATTGGATATTATGACTTGTCTGATGTTAATGTTATGCGTAAACAAGTTCAAATGGCCAAAAAATATAAGATATACGGCTTTTGTTTTTATTACTATCATTTTGCGAATGGCAAACGTTTATTGGAAAAACCGCTTAATAATTGGTTGAAGGCGACAGACATTGATTTCCCTTTTTGTTTTGCGTGGGCAAATGAAAATTGGACACGTTCATGGGATGGTGGTAATAAAGAAGTTATTATGCCTCAACAATATGATGAACAAAATATGATTAATATGCTTAAAGATATGTTGCCGGCATTTCAAGACAGCAGATATATTAAAGTTGATAATAAACCGTTGTTGTTGATTTACAGGGCAGAAATTATTCCACACATACAGGTTTTAATTAAAAAGTGGAGAAAATTAATTAAAGAAAATGGATTTGATGATTTGTATTTGGTTTCAATGCAAAATTTTGAACAAAAAAATCCTTATAATATGGGTTTTAATGCAGCCGTTGAGTTTGCGCCACAGGCCTTAAAAAAACCTTTTAATTTTAATGTGAGCAAAGAGTTATCTTCTGTGTCTCAATACGGTGCAACGGTTTTTTTAATGAACGAAATTATAAACAAAATGATTTATCGGCTTAACGTTTCATATCCTAGAATAAAATGTGTTTGTCCTTCTTGGGATAATACAGCTAGATGTGGTGAAAAAGCTCCCAGATTTATTTATGATGCAACCCCTGCTTCGTTTAATAAATTTATGAAATTATCAATAAAAGAAACTTTGTCGTATAGAAATAATTCAGTTTTTTCTCAAGCACAGGAATTTTTATTTATAAATGCTTGGAATGAATGGGGCGAAGGGGCTCATCTTGAACCTGATGAAAAATATGGGTATGAGTGGCTAGAAATAATCAAAAATATTCAAGAACAACTCGTAGAAAATCTTACGAAATTAAACTAAATTGAAAGAATTAGATATGATAAACTTTAATGTAGCAACTTACACAGATAAAACAACGGAATATATTTTAGATGTGTTCAACGAAAAGCATGCTTCAGGTGATGGAAAGTACACAAAAAAAGTTCATGACTGGTTTAAGAAAAATTTGGATTGCAAGCAAGCTCTTTTAGTTCATTCGGGAACAGCAGCTTTGGAAATGGCTGCAATTTTAGCAAATTTGCAACCTGGCGATGAGGTTATCATGCCGTCATATACTTTTTGTTCAACAGCAAATGCTTTCGTTTTGCAAGGAGCAGTTCCTGTATTTGTTGATATAAGACCTGATACATTAAATATAGATGAAACTAAAATAGAAGCCGCTATTACAAGTAAAACAAAAGCAATTGTTCCAGTACACTATGCGGGAGTTGCTTGCGAAATGGGCACAATTATGGATATAGCTAAACGTCACAATCTTTTAGTTATTGAAGATGCGGCCCAAGCTTTTGACTCATTTTATAAAGGTAAACCTCTTGGGACAATTGGTGATATGGGATGTTTTTCATTTCACGAAACAAAAAATATTATGTCTGGTGAAGGTGGTTTGTTTGTAACTAATAATGAAAAATTAGCAGAACGAGCTGAAATTATTAGAGAAAAAGGCACAAATAGAAGTAAGTTTTTTAGGGGGCAAGTTGATAAATATACATGGGTAGATAAAGGTTCTTCTTATTTACCTAGTGACGTTGTAGCCGCTTATTTGTATTCTGTATTGGAAATATCTGATAAAATTCAAGCTAAACGTATTTCTGTATGGCAAAAATACTATAACGCATTTGAAACTTTAGAAACTCAAGGTTATATTCGTCGTCCGGTTATTCCTGAAAGTTGTACAAATAATGGTCATATGTTCTATCTTTTATTTAACGATTTGGAAACAAGGACAAAGTTTATTGCATATTTAAAAGAAAATAATATATATGCACCTTTCCATTATATTCCTTTGCATAGTGCCCCAGCCGGCGAAACTTATTGTAAAACAGCTAGCGCAATGAATATTACAAACAAAATTTCAGACACTTTAGTTCGTCTTCCTATGTTTTATGATATTACTGATGAACAGCTAGAAAAAATAATTAAAACCGTTTTAAATTTTTGGAGAAGATAATGCATTTAGTTAGCTGGAAGAATAATAAATTTAAAATTCTGAATGTTACTATATTTAAATTGAGGAATACATCAAAAGGGATTCGTTTTTATTTTTTAGGAATCCCTTGTTATAAAAGCGCAAAAGAAGTATCAGAATTTATGAAAGAATTTGAATTGAATAAAAATTTTGATACGCATAAATCTGACCAACAAATAGAAAATTTCCTAAAACCATATAATCGTCTTACTTTACAAAAAGATAATAAAAAAATAGGATTTTTAGCAACTGAGATTTATGATATGGGAGGGCATACAAAATGTATAAAGGATTTGATTGTCTCTTTATCCAATGATTATGAACAAATATTATTTTTGAGCAAAAAATCAGCTAGTATTGATAATGCGCCCATTTCATATAATATTATAAAAAAGTATGCTCAAATATATGGTGTTGATTCAAATTTATTGTTTTTAAAGAAAAAGTGTAAAGATTTTTGCAATAAAATCATTTCAAGTAATATAAAAACATTATTGGTATATATTCATCCTGATGACGTTTTTGGAACGGCAGTTTTGGCATATTTAAAAAACACAACCGATATTAAAATAATCTATTTTAATCATGCATCACATTATCCGGTTTTGGGAATGAGTTTTGCTGATGTTATTTTGGAAGGTATGCCGACAACAGAAAAAGTAACAAATGAAAAAAGAGGATTTTCTAATACAAAAATTATAGGTCTTCAATCATTAGCCAAAGACGATACAAAATATTTTTCAAAAGACGAACTGAACCAATTAAAAAACAATATAGGTATTTCAAAAGATAACCTCGTAACAATGAGCGGAGCATCTAGTTACAAATTTTTTGATAATAATGCTTCTTCTTATTTTACAATGATTAAAAATCTTTTGAAAAAAGAACCCAGACTGATTCATGTTATAATATCTGAATTTAACGATAAACAAAAAAGCATTATTGATAATATTTTTGAAGATGAAAAAGATATAAAAAAACGCTTGATATTTGTTCCATATCAAACTGCTTTTGATAAATATTTTCAGTGTGCTGACGTATTTATAGATAGCTTTCCTGTATCTTCTGCCTTAACACAAATAGATTTAATGAGAAATAAGGTTGCATCGGTTGTTAAAATTAACAGAGAAATTCCTGAATTTTCTTTTCACGAGTATCAAATGCCAGATTATCCTTATATGTTTGAGAAAGTTGAAGATATGGAAAACGCCATTTTGGAACTTCTTTACGACGAAACTAAACGTAAAGAAATTATAGAAAAAAATTATGAGTTTTGGTTAAAAACTTATGAGAGCAGTGTTGTTAAAGATAAATATATAAAAATTATAGAGGCGGTGTAAAATGGATATTGAGCTGGTTAATTTTTTGGAACTGCCGATTGAACAGCAACTCAAAAGTAGGTTTTGGAGAAATTCTTCAGAAGTGGCTCCTTATTTTAAGATTAAAGAAATTGATGAACAGACACATAAGAAATGGCTTAATAGCTTGCAAAATGATTATCCGCAAAACATAGCTTTTGTAATTAAGTACAATAATGAGTTTATAGGTGTTACCTATTTCCATTCAGTTGATTATAAAAAAAGTTGTGCTGATTGGGGAATATATATTCATATTTCAAGTTTCAAGGGAAAAGGTATTGGTTCTTCTGTTCTGCAAAAATGTATTGAATATGCTCATGATATATTAAATTTACGTAAGATTTTTTTGGATGTCTTGGATACTAATCAAAGAGCTATTATTCTCTATGAAAAATTTGGCTTTAAACGCATTGGGAAAAATAATAGTTTTTACAGATATGAATATTGTTTGAAATAAATACTTTTTTGTTGAAAAAGGATTTTTATATGAGTACAAAAAAAATAAAGTTAAAAAATAATCTAAAGTGTTTTTTATTTAAATTGTGTAAAAAATATGAATTAGATGAAGAGTATTTCATCGAAAAATATTATAATAAATTTCCAAAGGTTAAAACTGTACAAGAAACTATAGAATGTCTAATAAATACAAAGAAATCTATTATTAGGTTTGGAGATGGAGAGTTAGAATTAATAAAAGGGAATGGTATTCAATTTCAAAAATTGTCTAAGCAGCTCTCTGATAGACTAAAAGAGGTATTGTCTTCTACAAATGAAAATATTCTAATAGGTCTTCCTCACTTTATTTATTCTAATAAGGATAATCTTCAAGAAATTCCTAAAAATTTTTGGAGAGTCAATGGTAAAAGCTTTAGAGATACTATTGCTAAATATATAAATATAGATAATATTTATTACGCTAGTGAATTTACAATAGCGTTCTCTGCGTATAAAAATTTTGATGTTTCAAAATATTTTGAAGATTTAAAAAGGATTTGGCAAGATAAAAATATTACAATTATTTGTGGCTCGACTGTTTTTGATAAAATTGAGCATAATATTTTTGAAAATGCCAAAAGCATAGAATTTATACACGCACCTTCGAAAAATGCTTTTGACAAATATGATGAGATTTTAAAATCTTGCCTAGCAATAGATAAAGACAGGTTGTTAATTACTATTTTAGGCCCAACGGCTAAAATTTTAGTATATGACTTGGCCAATAATGGTTACAGAGCTTTGGATTTAGGGCATATTGCCAAAGCATACGATTGGTATTGCAAGAAAAAAGATACTTTGCAAATGAAAGATGCTGTAGATTTTTTTAGTCCAGATTGAGAGGAAGTAAAATGTTTTTGAAACGTTGGTTTAAATATAAGGTTAATTATCCTAAAAATGCTAATAATAAGTTGATTCTGCATACCAAAAGTGGAACCAAGGTTAATCCTTGGTTCTGTCCTAAACTTAAAATCCATTTTAAGGGTAAAAATTCTGTTGTTGACATTTTTAGTCCAGAATTATTACGAGGAAGTGAATTCTTTGTTTATGATGAAGATTGTTTTGTGATAAAAAATGCAATAGGTAATATTTTTGTCGTTGGGGGTTGCAAGAGTAATTTGTATATAGATGAAGGCTCAACATTACAAAATACAAAATTTTTACTTAATGATGAAATAGGAGCTTCAATACACATAGGAAAAGATTGTATGTTTGCTATTGATACAACTGTGTGGGCAAGTGATACGCATAAAATTTGTGATTTGGAATCAGGAAAGATACTCAATAATGCAAGAAAGGGAATAGATATTGGCAATCATGTTTGGGTTGGCACACGTTGTATTATACTAAAAGAGACCTCTATTCAAGATGGTTCTGTAGTTGGAGCCGGAAGTTTGGTTTGCAATCAGTTTAATTCTCCCAATATTGTAATAGCGGGAAATCCTGCGAAACAAATTAAAACATCAATACAGTGGAAAAGGGAAGGCTTTGTTGAAAAATAGGAGCATGAAATATGAGAATAGAAGACAGCGAAATATCGATAGTTCTGCAGGGACCAATATACAAAGACATAACAAGCTGTGTTTGTAAACGGATGAGAGAGATTTTTCCTAACGCAGAAATTATAGTTTCAACGTGGGAAGGATCTGATACTTCTGGTTTAATTTATGATATCTTGCTTGAAAACAAAGATCCGGGTGGCACGCCACTGATGCTTGATGGGGAGTTGAACAATAAAACGAACAATGTTGATAGGATGATATTATCAAGCAAAAATGGTATAAAAAAAGCGAGTAGAAAATATACGCTTCGGTGGAGAACTGATTGTCTTTTAAAAAATGACAAATTTTTAAGTTTTTTTGATAAATATAATAAGCGTTGTGACGAATGGAAAATATTTAAGAAAAGGGTTTTGGTTCATTATCCTACGCTTCCATATGTTTACCCGTTGGGTCCAACTGATATTTCGTGTTTTGGGTTAACAGAAGATATTTTAATTTATTGGGATTTACCCTTACAGTCTAAGGATGATGCAACTTATTTCATAGCGCATCAATATCCGGACGATTTATTAATAAATATACAGAAAGTAGCTCCCAAAAGAGGTGCAGAAATGTATATTTGGTATAATGTATTAAAGAAGTTTGAAGATAAATATTGGAAAATCCCGTCACGATTTGGTTTTGACTTTAACTATGATATTTTAAGATTATCAGAGCTTAGCTTTGCTAATAATTTACATGTATTGTCTAGAGAAGATTTTGATTTTCAGCCTTTAGCCCATCCTTATCTACTTGCTCAAACAAAAGATTCTATCTTTCCGGATTTATGGTTATATTATTATAAAAAGTATTGTATTTCAAATATACCTTTTTATGATCTAAAATATTATATTTATTATCCAATCAAGCTTCTATTATATAAATTCAAGTATATTATTCCTCTGAAAAAAATGCTTAAAAATATACGGCATTTTCATTTCATAAAAGCCATAAAGTACTATAGAATATATAAGAAACTATTTTATTTTAAGGAGAACATTGAGTGAAACATTTACGAAAATTGCTGGGGCATTCAGGATGTCAATTAAACCTTTACAAGGATAATGGCTCGTTCTTTTTACGTAAGAATGCGGGGAACATATCTTATAATCATAGATTAAAAAAACAATGCGCAAAACAAAAATGGTTTAAGCTTGATGCTATAAAAACTCCAAAAGTTTTACGTTATGGCTATGACGGTAATAATCTTTTTTATTTTGATATGGAATTTATAAATGGCATATCAATGTCTGAATATATGAATCAAATTAAAATAAAAGAAATAGTTGATTTGATAAGGCTATTATTTAAGTCGTTACCCATAAAACAAAGTGTAGTTACGGATAAAAGTGAACGTATTTTTAAGGAAAAAATTTTATCTTTATACAAAACATGCGATATAAACAATGAATTAATTCTGAAATCTCTAAATAAGTTAAAAGAATTTAATTTCCAAAATGTTCCTCTTTCTGCTTGTTGTGGTGACTTAACATTAGAAAATATAATATTGTCATCATCAGGCATATATGTAATTGATTTATTAGATTCATTTTATAACTCTTGGATGATTGATGTCGCAAAACTTTTGCAGGATATAGATTTAGGTTGGTCATATAGGCATCAAGAACGAAATTATAATCTTAATTTACGCCTAGCAACAGCTAAACAAGCTTTACTGGATAATTTATATGCCATGGAAAATGGCAAGCAAAATGTCATTACAATATATCATATTCTACTATTAAATGTTTTACGAATTTATCCATATGCAAAAGACCAAACAACAATACTTTTCTTAAATAATGCTCTTGATGGCGTTTTAAACTCAATAAATGAAATGGAGGCATAATGAACACTTTAATTATTCCATGTGCAGGAAAATCCAGTCGTTTTCCTAATATGAAACCCAAATACATGTTAACTCATCCAGATGGAAAGTTAATGATTGAAAAATCAATGGAGAAAATTAATGTAGATGTGTTTGATAGAATAATTATCACCATTGTTAAGCCTCATGATGAAAAATATGAAGCTAAGCTTATTATGGAACAAGTTTTTAATAACAATTCCAAAGTAGAAATCTGTATGCTTGATGATTTCACATCATCAGCTAGTGAGACGGTTTATTTGACATTAAAGAAAATGAATGTAGAGGGTGCATTTGTTATTAAAGATTCAGATAATCGTGTAGAAGTCAACTTTAACAAACAAATAAAAAATTCAATCATAGGCTACAATCTGCATGAACATCCCAATATTACAAACATACCTGGAAAAAGTTTCCTCATAGTAAATGAACAGGGAATTATCCATGATATTATAGAAAAACAGGTTGTTTCGAATATTATATGCTTAGGCGTTTATTGTTTCGAAAATGCTTTAGATTTTATAAATGCATATGATGAAATGCTTACAAAGAAAATATCAGGTGAAATGTATATAAGTCATGTGATTTCGTATATGTTGGCTTCAAATAATTACGTATTTTCGTCAATATTAGCTCTTTCGTATGATGATTGGGGGACTTTATCAGAATGGAAAGAAGTACAAAAAAAACATAGAACATACTTTGTTGATGTAGATGGCGTTTTGATGAAAAATTGCGGAAAGTATGGAAAACGTAATTGGTACAATAACACTGAAACACTTCCAGACAACATGGAAACAATTCGCAAATTACAAGATGATGGTGCTCAAATTGTAATAACAACATCACGTCCTGAGGAATTTCGAGCAAATTTAGAAAAAATCTTAAATGAAAACGGTATAAAGCCATATGCAATGCTTATGGGAATGAACCATGCGGCAAGAGTTGTTGTAAATGATTTTGCTCCAACTAACCCGTATCCATCAGGCATAGCTATTACATTGCCGAGAAACAATAGTATTAAAGAATATTTACAATAGATAGGAGAAACAAATGAATATTTTAATTACTGGTGGAGCAGGTTTTATAGGTTCAGAGCTTGGTAAGTTTTTACTTAAAGAAGGACATAATGTCAAAATTTTAGATAATCTGGAATATGGTTACAGAGATAATTTTGAAGACAATGAAATATTGGCTAAAAATTTTATACAGGCAGATGTAAGAGAACAAAACTTTGAAAAATATTTAGAAAATATAGATATAGTTTATCATTTCGCAGGAATTTCAGCTCTTCCTGAGTGTGAATCTCATCCTAACAAAGCTTTCGACGTGAACACCACCGGTGTCGCAAATATTTTGAACGCTATCAGGAAAAGTGATGTTAAACGTTTTATTTTTGCATCGACATCCGCTGTTTATGAAAACAATCCAGCAGATGAGGTGCACAAAGAAACTGATGAAGTGCATCCTAATCTGGTTTATGCAACAACAAAATATTGTGCTGAGCAAGTTTGTAAATCATTTGCTCAAAACTATGGTATGGATATTGTAATATGTAGATTTTTTAACGTTTTTGGACCTCATCAAGATTTCAAACGTAAATATCCACCATTTACCAGCTTTTTGATTCGAGAAGCATTAGCAGGAAGAAAGCCCACAATCTATAATACAGAAGACTGTAAACGCGATTACATATACGTTTATGACTTGATGCAATATTTATATAGAATGGCACAATCAAATAAAAAATATCATGCAGATATTTTCAATCTCGCAACAGGCAAAGCATACTCAGCAATGGAAATAGCAGAGACGATATATTCTGCTTTGAATAAAAAATTTGAGTATGAGGTAGGCGAACCTTTAAAATTCTGGGATAAATATGAAGAATTATTTAATGCTACCTATAATTTGAAAAAAGAACGTGTAAAACAAGAAGTTTTTAAACACTGTCTTGGAGATGGTACAAAAGTAAGAAATGAATTCGGTTATGAAGCAAAGACGAATTTGTTAGATGGTTTAAAAGAAATTATTGATTATCAGCAAAATCATGATAAACCTCTAAAAGGAAAATTTGAATAATGAAAAAATATGACATAATTTATTCAATAGGTAGAGATTGTGCTTGTGCATCATATTTACAACAAAACGGTTTGCGTTTAACGTCTGGGCCTTTTGATTGGTTAACCAATGCTGGT
>CASFFJ010000154.1 GCA_949293915.1 uncultured Christensenella sp. | reverse complement strand
TCCTACCGATGTTGACAATCTTTGGGGAGACCCGACCAAGGCAAAAACATTGCTCGGCTGGAATCCGCAAAAGACAAGTTACGAAGAGCTCGTACGCATTATGGCGGAGCATGATTTAGAACTCGCGCGCAAGGAAGCGGCATCGAAAGAAATAAAATGAAGAAAGCATTGGTGTTTGGAGTGGGGGGATTTGTAGGAGCATATTTGGTCCGTGAATTACAGGAACATGGTTATTCTGTGATCGGGAGCGATATACACCCTGATTTTAAAGATCAAACTGTAAAATATTATCCTGCTAATGTTTTAGATAGCGACAGCATAAGTAGAGTTGTTGCCACCGCTATGCCCGATGTGATTTTTAATTTGGCTGCAATAAGTAGTGTAGCTGTCTCATGGAAGTTGCCTCAAATAACGTTTGAAACGAATGTTGTGGGGACAATTAATATATTGGAAGCGGTCCGTAAGAATAATAAGAACATAAAAATTTTACTGGTTGGGTCTAGTGAAGAATACAAAGCATTGGATCGACCTATTGGTGAAACAGATGAGGTAAATGCAAGCAACCCATATGGTATTAGTAAAATGGTGCAGGAAAAATTTGCAGAAATATATAGAGTGCACCATAACATTAAAGTGACGTGCGTTCGGGCATTTAATCATACTGGGGTTGGACAGTCAGAGTCTTTTGTTTTGCCAAGTTTTTGTAAGCAAATTGCAAATATAACTAAAAGTCGTCAAAATGGAGTGGTTCATGTTGGAAACGTGTCTGTATGGCGAGACTTTTCACACGTGAAAGACGTTGTCCGGGCTTATCGCATGATAGTTGAATCGAAGACGCCCAAGAATGTATATAATGTAGGATTCGGAAGAGCTTATAAGATAGAAGAATTGTTACAATATATAATTTCTCTCAGCGATCAACAAATTTATATCGAAGAAGATCATAGTCGATTTCGTCCTGAAGATACGCCATTAATTTGTTGCAATAATAGTTTGATACAAAAAGATTTAGGCTGGAGCCCACAGTTCACAATATTTGACGCGTTAAAAGAAGAATATGATTTCTTTCTAAAACAGAAAACATAGGGATTGATTGTTAAAAGGCCGTGAGGGAAGTATTTAAAATGAAAGTCCTAATTGATTTAACAGCGCTTGCAGATAACTTTTCTGGAATAGAGAGATATGCTGCTGAGTTATCAATACGACTAATTAAAGATCCGAATATTTCTTGGATATTAGTTTTTAAAAGAGAAATTCATCCTCTTTTTAGAGAAGCTTGTTTAGCTTCGAATATCAAAACAAAGGTTCTTCGTCCGTGCAGTAAATTTTTATTTTATCAAGTCCGTTTATTTCGAGCTATACGGAAGCAGGGGGCAGATATAAATTTATTTCTTGCATTCCCACCGGCCATTCTACTAAAAAAGAAGAATGCAATAGTCGCGATACACGATATGGTGTGTTGGGATTGCCCAGAGACCATGAAGCGATTAGGCAAATGGTACTTTCGTCTCTCGATGTTAAGTTATATAAAAAAATGTAAAGAGATAATTACAATTTCAAATTTTTCTAAGGAAAGGATTGTAGATAGATTTCCTTCAGTAAAAAATAAGATTTCCATCGTGTATTGCGGTGTTGACGATAAATTCAAACTAGCCAATATTGAGGTCGGAAGGGAAGCTATTGTTAGAGAAAAATATAAGTTGCCAAAACGATTTATATTATCTTTATCAACAATTGAGCCAAGGAAAAACTTGCCGCTACTATTGAAAGCATATAGGAACTTGTACAGGGCGGATAATAACTGTCCGGATCTTGTTCTAGTGGGAAGGCAAGGTTGGGGGTCAACACATCTATTGGACGGAATGGAGGATGTTGAAACAAAGATTCATTGTACAGGATTCGTTGATGATTTAGATTTACCTATAATATATAAGATCGCAGAGTGTTTTATATTTACATCTAAATATGAAGGGTTTGGGATACCCCCCTTAGAGGCGCTTGCAGCAGGGACGAGGGTTATTTCTTCGGATGCGGCATCTCTTCCAGAGGTGTTAGGAGATGCGGCAATATATTTTAAAAATAATGATGAGCGCGCCTTAATGTTGGCTATACAGCATTGTATGCGTCAATGCGACAATATTGAAATGGTTTATAAAAGGATAGAGCATACAAATTTTTTTTCATGGGATATAGAGACAAAAAAATTGAGGCAGGTAATTTATGGAAATGAAACATAAAAGCCCATATTATATACTTGCTGTATGGATACTCTATTGGGTTGTATTTCAGGATTTTATACTGGCTATTTTGTACAATGCCACAGGTAATAAGCTCATTGTAAATCTCCTTTTTTATAGCAAAGACGTAATTTTTGTAGGATTGACGCTATATACGTTACTGTTTAAGAAAACTCCGACTGCAATATGTATAAGCTTTTATGGAATAGCAATCTGTATTTTGATTAGTACAATAAAGACATTCTTATTTTCTAAAGATGTTCCAATAACGCAGATTCTACAAAACATACGAATGATCATTTTGCTGTCAGGGTTTGTTATAGTTGGTATTGGAATCAAAGATAAATTAGAATTTAAAAAGTTTATTGTCAACAGATATTTTCCGTTTCTTGTATTTTGTGCGTTCATTGGTATTATAGAGTATGTTCTGGATATTTTGATTGGAACTAGGACTTTTTGGTTAAATATTGTTGGAATTACAAATTATTATACCGATATTAAAGGTGAAGCCGGAAGGTTGGTCGCTGGATTTCCTGGAAATTTTTACGGGGACTATGGGAATGGCTTTTTTTCCTCAAAGAGGATGGTTGGATTTTGGATGGGTCCACTCACTTCTGGATATGCATTATTGGTTCCGCTTGTATTTTATACAATATTAATTTTTGCTTTTATAGATAAATCTTGGAGGCACATTGGATATCTTATTATCCTTATGCTGGCAGTTCTCCTTACGCACACAAGAGCGATCATTCTTGTATATATTGCAATAATGCTTTTATATGCATTGTATCATTTACTCTTATTGCATAAAAAATTTTTAATGAGGACATGGATAGTTTTTTTCGGAATTGCATCAATTATCTTGTGTATCATTTTATTAAATATTGATAGTCTACGTGCGATCCTATTTGATGGATCGACAAGGGGACACGTATTGGCGCTTTTTGAGGCCCTGAATACCGTGCGTCTTAGCCTATTTGGATCAGGTATTAACGCACTTGGAATTGCGGGGGAGACTGGAACGGAAAGCTCATACGTAACGTTAATGGGAAATGTTGGGTTAATAGGATTGATTCTATATTTGATTCCTTTAGTTTATGCATCCAAAGTATTTTTTGGACAAAAGAGCAAGGATGTAATTGCCGTAACAATGTTTTTATGTATGATTGCGTATGCATTGACAGGCGTAATCTCTGAACAACTTTTTGCTTATACTAGCTTGGCGCCATTTTATATGATGTTAGGATGTTATATTAGCTCTAAGCAAAAATACAGAACAAAAAGGATGTATTCGACCGCTAATCAAAAAGCATATTAATTGTTATATTATATGATATAAATATATATCAAAGCTATGGGGACAAAAAATGAGAATCGGAATCGATGCAAGGCCATTAATTGATGAGCAGCCAACGGGCATTGGAATATACTTGAGAAATATCATACGCTATATTCAGAAAGTAGACGTAAAAAACGAATATTTTTTATATAGCCATAGACAGCTGTCTCATACGTTTATTCCTAGCGATAACTTTCACATATGTATTATTCCAGGAAGGGTAGGAACTCTATGGCTTCGATATAAACTCCCTAAATATTTAAAACGAGATTTGATAAATATCTTTTGGGGTACGCAGCATTTTTTACCTAAACGGATGAAAGGAATCTACTCATTTTTAACAGTACATGATGTTGCACTGCTTTTAAATTCAAAATGGGGAAGCCGAGTAAACTCATTTATGCAAAGAACTTTCTTGCGTCCTTCTGTAAAAGAAGCAGATAAAATTCTTGCGGTATCATGCTCAACAAAGAACGATCTAATAAGAATCTGCAATGTGCCAGAGAGCAAAATACAAGTAATTTATGCAGCAGGACTGTATAACAAAAGCTTCTCTCCAGACACAAATATAGAGCGGGAAATCGAATTAAAAAAGAAATATTTCCTGTATGTCGGGAAAATTGAACCTAGGAAAAATCTAAATAATGTTATTAAAGCATTTAATATTATTGCAAGAAAGTATGAGGATATTTTCTTAGTGATAGCAGGGGGGGTTGGCTGGCGCTATAAGGGAATATTAAATCAAATTAAAATATCACCATTTCGTGATCGCATTGTCCAAACGGGTTATGTGTCTGATTATGAGAAAGAAAAATTGTATCAGCATGCAGAATCAGTTATTTTTGTTTCACATTACGAAGGATTTGGGGTACCGGTTCTGGAGGCTTTTGCTCATGGAGCGCCTGTTATTACTTCTAATAATTCATCATTGCCCGAGATTGGTGGTGATGCAGCGGTTTACGTGGACGACGAGAATGATGTGATCCAGATTGTTAGTGCAATGGAAAAAGTTTTGAACTTTTCGAAAGAAGATCGTGCGAAAATTGCTCTTAAAGGCTATCAGCAGGCTGCTTGTTTTTCTTGGGAAAAGTGTGCTGAAGAAACTTATAAAAGTTTGATGCAGGGGAAAAAGAAGATATGAAAATCGCGTTTTATCTGACAGAGAGCAGGAATTATAGGGATGGAGTGACCCACTATGTATATGAGTTACTTAAACGTTTGCCGGAGAATGATTCTTGCGATTATGTGGGGGAGGCTTTTTTAGGGTATCGTGATACAAAGGAAGATGTTGAAAAATATTTTAGCAGTTTCTCAGACAACTTAAAACTTCATTTAAAAAACACAATATTACCTTACGGAATTTTAAGAAGATTACATTATTTTAAACTTCCGTTTTCATATGAGAATTTGATGGGAAACAAGGCAGATATTCATGTTTTTTTTCATAATTATATTTTAAAATGTAAAATGAAGGGAAAAAAAGCAGTTGTTGTCCACGATCTATCTCCATTATATGACGAAAGCTTGACGAAGAGAGAGAAAGAAAAGATATTTAAGCGATATGAGTATACAATTGAGCATGCAGATCTAATTTTTACAGATTCTAATTTTTCAAAACAGGAAATTATAAAATATTTTCAACAAGCAGAAGAAAAAGTATGTTTGAATTATTGTGGCATAGATTATGAACGTTTTACAAGAAAATATTTGCAAGCAAAAGCAGATAATGTAAAGAAAAAATATAATCTTGATAAATCCTATATATTGTTTGTTGGGCAAGCACGAAGCAATAAAAATCTGGTTAGATTAATAACAGGATACTCTCGGTTACCGCAATCACTCAAAGAAAATTATCGATTAGTGCTCGCAAATCATACGAAAGAACTCGCGGAATTAGTTATTAAATTAAAAGAAGAAAGTAACATCCAATTATTAAATGGTATCGATGAAGACGATTTAGCAATAGTCTATCAACAGTCTTCGGCTGTGGCGCTCGTATCAACATCTGAGGGCTTTGGAATTCCTATTATTGAGGCAATGGCGTCAGGGATACCTGTAGTTACATCAAAAATATCGTGTATGCCAGAAGTGTCGGGAGGGAATGCCGTTTTAGTGGATCCATATAGTGTTGATAGCATAACAGATGGATTGCAGAGCATTTTAACGAATAGCTTACTAAGGAATAGCTTAATTAATGCTGGACGAGAACATGCCAGGCAGTTTACATGGGATAAAAGCGCCTGTCAGTTTTATGCACAATTAAAATTGTTGTCGGAGATGGATTAAAATAAATTTTATGAGAATATAAAATGAAACTGATATCACTGAAAGAGTTACAAAAAAGAGCATTAAATCTTTTATGTGAATTTGACAAAGTATGTCGAGCCAATGGAATAAAATATTCTTTAGCATATGGCACATTACTTGGTGCGATTCGCCATAAGGGGTTTATTCCATGGGATGATGATGTAGACGTGATGTTGCCGCGTCCTGAATATGATAAATTTTTAACTATCAGTAAGCAAAATCCAAAATTATTTAGTGATGACTTTTTTTTGGAGGAAAACGAAGGCAAGAGTGCAGATCCAGTATTAAGATTGCATGATAAGAAAGTAAATGTAGTAGAAAAGGAGTATAATGTCACTCGAAAATTATATATTGATATATTCCCCATTGACGGTATGCCTAATAGCGAGAAAGCAACGATAAAGCTTTTTGCTAAATTAAGAAGGTGTAGAATTGTAATTGTTTTTGGAACTGTCTATCATTCAGGTTCCTATACAGGATTTGATCGCAAGGCCAAGTTGAAGCATATTTTTGCAAAAATATACGGTGTAGATCGTGCTCATAAAAAAATCAAAAAGCTTTGTTTGAAATATAGCTATGAGACATCACAATATATTGGTGTAAGCAATGGCTTATTCAAATTATCAGAAAGAAGGATAAAACCGAAAAAAGAGGAGTATTGCGAAGTAAAATTCGAAGGCTATAAGTTTTACGCTATTAAAGAATGGAATGCTTATTTGAATGCGTTATACGGAGATTATATGAAACTTCCTCCAGCAGCAGAGCGCCATGCGCATTTTTTAAAGGCGGAGCAGGTTGATGAGGCGGATATGTTGTAATATATTCATTAAAATTATGTCATATATTTGCGTTTTATGTTTTCTTATTAGCTTGGCTAGTTGTACGGCAAAGAGCGAGACTGATCTTTATTTAGAGCAAAAGATAGAGGAAATTGGAAACATTGAGCGAACGAATAGGATTGATCAAAGCTTTATTTTTATAACAGATTTACATTGGGAACGCAATGCCAGACATTCCCCAGAATATATTAAACAACTTAGAAGGCGTACGGATATTTCAAAAGTTATATTTGGGGGAGACTACATAACCCAAATATATAAGAGTAAAGATGAAGCGAGCCGCGCACTGGCAGAGTGTATTGATAGCTTTCAAATAGACGACTATATGGCCATTTTGGGAAATCATGATTTGAACGGAGGATTAAACGGGGAGGTGGAAAATTTAACTAGTACAGAAAGCTTCAGTGTAATTAATCATGGCGACTATAGTCGTTCGTATATATATGAGACAATTCCAAATTCCAAATTTTATTATATATATTTGGATTCTAACACATTAAGTACTGATTCTGACCAAATGCAATGGCTTACTGAACTATTACTATCACTTGATCGCGGCGATTCAGTAGCAATTTTTATGCATAGTTATTTTTCAGGGGGATCAAAAAATTCTCCGGAAGTAGGGCAGGCAGGGATTATAATTAATGATATATTGCAAAAATACAATGATATAATTCTATGCAATATTGTCGGAATATTTTCTGGTCATGTACATCGAGATCATTTGCAACAAGCACTGACTGATGTGTGGGCTGTATCTACGGCAAATGATTGTTATGAGTTATATGATGGAACCTATGAACGTGAGTATGGGACATTAACGGAACAAGCATTTGACGTTGTCCAGATAGATAGTATGGCGCGTAAAGTATTTTTAACACGAGTAGGGTGTGGCGAAAATAGAGAATACACTTATTAAGACAATGTGTAATATAGAGTAGCTTTTTATAGTAGGAATAAAAATCCATGCGTCAAAAATCACTCAAAAAAAATAGTATATTTTATTTAATATATAACGTCTTAAATGTTTTATTCCCATTTATAACAGGTGTTTATGTAGCACGGGTATTGTTTCCAGATACAATCGGACAAGTCGCATATGCGCAGAATATTGTATCTTATTTCGTAATCTTGGCTTATTTGGGTTTACCGACTTATGGACTTCGTGAGGTCTCAAGGGCAAGAAAGAATCAAGCCGATTTAAATAAGCTCTACTCTGAGCTTATATTAATTAATATCTTATCAACAAGCTTTTTTTCTGTATTATATCTTATTGTCATCTTTACTATTCCTATCTTCTCAGAAAATATAACTCTTTATTTAATTGTAGGAATTACTCTGATTGCAAATATATTTAATAACTCATGGCTGTATGAGGGTCTTGAGGAATTTACATATATTTCAATACGAAATATAGTATTCAAGGCGCTTGCTTTCATATGTTTAGTATGTTTTGTTAGAGACTCAAGCGATTACTTAATCTATGCTGTAATAACTACAATAGGGACGGTTGGAAATTATTTATTAAATACAATTCACTCACGTAAATTTGTTCATTTTACTATTCATGGACTAAATCTAAAACGACACATAAAGCCGATTATATTATTAGTAGCTGTTAATTTAGCCATTGAAATATATACATTAGTAGATACAACAATGCTGGGTTGGTTTTGCGATGATGAAACAGTTGCGTTTTATACTTATGGAAATAGAATATATAAGATTTTACTGCAAATAGTGAATACATTTACGATGGTTTTGGTTCCACGTATTTCTGAGTACTATAAAGAAGGTAAATTTGATGAGTTTAATGAGTTGTTAACAAAGGTGTTTAGGATAATTATTATTCTATCGTTGCCCATGATATTGGGGATTCAATTTGTAGGAGATTTTTTGATTTGTAAAATTTATGGAGATATGTATATCAGCTCATCGCATGTTTTAAGAATTCTATCTTTATTGTTACTTTTTTCCCCATTGGGATACTTGTTAGGATCGCGTGTTTTACTTGTCGCTGGGCATGAAATCAAAATGGTTTTATGCGTTGGAATAGGTGCAATTGTTAATATAATTGGAAATTTAATCCTTATTCCGCTTTTTCAAGAGTATGGAGCTTCGCTTGCTTCAGTAATAAGTGAGTTTATAGTAATGGTAGTGTATATTCTTAATGGAAAACGTTATTTCAAATTAGCTAACTGGCATAATTCTGTAATTAAGGGTGTTGTTGCAACTTGTCTTATGGTCGGGTATTTGTTTGGATGTTCTTATATTCCAATAAATGAATGGATATTATTATGTATTAAGATATTAGGGGCAGTGTTAATATATTTTGGGAGCTTACTATTGCTTAGAGAAAGCACGGTAGTCCATTACACAAAAAGTATTCTTGCAAAATTCAAGCATGATAAATCGAACGATGATTTAAAATCTTAAGAATATTACATTGGAGGATCATTATGAAAGCGCTAATTTTAAATTCGGGTATGGGGAAAAGAATGGGAGTCCTAACTGCGGAGTATCCTAAGTGCATGACAGAAATTTCATCTACAGAAACAATTTTGAGTCGTCAACTAAAATTGATTTTTGCCGCAGGGATCAAAGAAGTTGTTATAACAACGGGATATTATAATAGCGTATTAATCGAGTATTGCAAGTCGCTCAATATTCCGCTTCATTTTACTTTTGTCAACAACCCCTTGTATGCAGATACAAATTATATTTATTCAATATATTGCGCGAGGGACGTTATATGCGATGATGATATTTTACTGATGCACGGTGATATTGTATTTGAGGCTACGGTGTTAGATGGTATGCTTGCTCAAAAAAGTAGTTGCATGAAGGTTAGCACTACAAAACCGTTACCAGAGAAGGATTTTAAAGCCATAGTACTCAATGGACGGATCAAAAAAATAGGCGTTGAGTATTTTACGGATGCGGTTGAGGCACAAGCACTATATAAATTGAATAAGGGCGATTGGCAGGCTTGGCTGAAGGAAATTTGCAGATATTGTGAAAATAATGAGCGGAATTGTTATGCTGAAAAAGCTTTTAATGTAATATCAGAAAAGTGTAGCTTGATTCCCTTTGATGCACAGGATAGTTTGTGCACAGAAATTGATACACCAGAAGATCTGGCTGTTGTCAAAAATGAATTGGAAAGAATCGAGAAGCGTACGGTATATATGTGTTTTTCAACTGACATTCTTCATAGTGGCCATATTTCTATTATTCGAAAGGCCGAAAAGCTGGGGAAACTCGTTATAGGTGTTTTATCTGATGAAGCTGTGAGTTCGTATAAACGTTTTCCGTTAATTCCGTTTGAAGAACGCAAATCGATGTTCGAAAATATTCGTGGAGTCAGGAAAGTCGTTGAACAGCGGACATTAAGTTATAAGGAAAATTTAGAACAGCTTAAACCGACTTATGTTGTACATGGTGACGATTGGATCAATGGTATTCAAAAGCCAATAAGAGATGAAGTATGTTCTATCTTGGCATCTTATGGAGGAAAATTAGTAGAATATCCGTATTCCGTTGATAGTAAATATGCTGAGTTGGATAAACGAGCACGTTCCGAATTAGCGACGCCTGATTTGCGCCGAGCAAGACTTAAAAAGGCATTGGCGATGAAGGGATTGATCACTGCAATGGAGGCGCATAGTGGATTAACCGGTCTAATCGTAGAAAACACAATCGTGGAAGAATGCGGCGGGGCGCATCAGTTTGATGCTATGTGGGTATCCTCTTTGTGTGATTCGACAACAAAAGGTAAGCCAGATATTGAACTTGTCGATATGACGTCACGCTTTAGAACAATCGATGATATTTGTGAAGTTACTACCAAACCAATTATTTTTGATGGAGATACAGGAGGGTTAGTAGAACATTTTGTCTATACAGTAAGATCTCTCGAGCGAATGGGCGTCTCAATGGTGATTATTGAAGATAAGACGGGATTAAAAAAGAATAGTTTGTTTGGAACGGAGGTTTCGCAAAGACAGGATAGCATTGAGAATTTTAGTGAAAAAATTAGAGCGGGAAAAAGAGCACAACGGACAAAGGATTTTATGATTTGTGCGAGAATTGAAAGCCTGATTTTGGAACAAGGGATGCAGGATGCTTTGAGAAGAGCTGTCGCTTTTACAGATGCGGGTGCTGATGCAATCATGATTCATAGTCGAAAAAAAGATCCGTCAGAGATATTCGAGTTTGTAGAAAAATTTCGAGAGCAAAATAAAAGCACCCCACTTGTTGTAGTTCCTACTTCATTCAATACAGTAACGGAGGAAGAATTCAAAGAACGAGGTGTTAATATTGTCATTTATGCAAATCAATTGACGCGTGCGAGTGTGCCGGCTATGCAAAAAGCAGCAAAACTCATTCTTGCTAAACATAGAGCCAAAGAATGTGATGAAATTTGTATGCCGTTTAATGAGATTATCCGTTTAATTCCAGAGGAATAGAATGCAGCAAATTATTTTAAATGGAATAGAAAATGTACAAGCATTGCTTAAGGATCGAAAATTCCTTTTAGTAAAAGATCAAGCATATCCATATCTGGGAGTAGATTCTTATTTTAATGATCATTTTCATGTTGATTTTTCAAAATTCACATCAAATCCACTGTATGAACAGGTTGTTGAAGGCGTTGATGTTTTTAAACAATCGCATTGCGATATGATTGTGGCAATAGGCGGAGGCAGCGCGATAGATGTAGCAAAGTGTATTAAGCTTTTTTGTTCAATGGATCCCAATAGCAATTTTTTAAAACAGACACCCACTGCTTCATTGGTTCCTCTTGTGGCAATTCCGACGACTGCTGGAACAGGTAGTGAATCCACGCAACATGCTGTAATTTATTATAATGGAGAAAAACAGTCCATTGCGTCTCCAAGTATAATCCCGGACTATGCAATTCTAGAACCGAAGTTTTTGATTTCTTTGCCAGAATATCAAAAAAAAAGTACTATGTTAGATGCTTTATGCCAAGGCATAGAATCTTGGTGGTCCATTTCTTCAACTGAGCAAAGCAAATATTTTGCGAAAAAAGCAGTGTATGGGATTGTACGCAACGCGCATGCATACTTAGAAGGAGATTTAAGAGCCGCCGATTTAATGATAAAGGCATCGAACTATGCAGGACGTGCTATAAATATTACCGCTACAACTGCTGCGCATGCTATGAGTTATAAAATCACAGCAAAATATTCCTTTGCGCATGGTCATGCAGTAGCGATCTGTTTGCCAGAGGTGTGGTTATATCTGCTTCGACATACAAATGAATGTACTGATCGCCGAGGCGAGAAGTATTTACGGGAAACTCTTTACGATATTGCTGCAATTATAGATGTAAAACAGTTCCAAGGTTTATTAGAAGAATTGAATGTAGAATATCCTTGTACAACAAATAAATCGCTAGATATAGAGGAATTAGTCAATGCAGTAAATGTCACAAGGTTAAAAAACACGCCTGTTGCATTGCATGAAGATACATTAAGAGAAATGTATGGGAGGATAATAAAGGAATGCAGGTCGAAAGTTTTGTAAATACAATTGGAGCAGATTTTTTTACCGGAGTTCCGGATTCTCAGCTTAGAGCGTTATGTGACTATTTAATGGACAAGTACGGTATAGATCCCAAGCATCACATTATTGCTGCAAATGAAGGGAATAGCGCAGCTTTAGCGGCGGGACATTATTTAGCCACAGGACATTGCCCCATTGTCTACATGCAGAATAGTGGAGAAGGGAATATTGTTAATCCCGTAGCATCTCTTTTAAATCAAAAAGTATACGCAATTCCTATGATTTTTATTATTGGATGGCGTGGAGAGCCGGGTGTGCATGACGAACCACAGCATATTTTTCAGGGAGAGATTACGCTTAAGCTTCTTGAAGATATTGGAATTGAATATTATATAGTTGGAGTAGATACGACCGAAAAGGATATTTTTGCTGCAATGGAAGGATTTAGATCCTCACTCCAAGCCGGCAAAAGTGTTGCGTTCGTTATCCAGAAAAATGCTTTATGTTATGATAAAAAAATAACTTATCAGAATGAGAATAGTTTAAGGCGCGAAGAAATTATTCAGCATATAATTTCAATTAGCGGAAATGATCCTATTGTCTCAACAACAGGAAAGGCAAGCAGAGAATTGTTTGAGCTCAGAGTGGCTAATAAGCAAGGGCATGAGCGTGATTTTTTAACCGTTGGGTCAATGGGACATAGCTCTTCCATCGCGCTTGGAATTGCATTAAGTAAAGAAAAAACAAAAGTTTGGTGTGTAGATGGTGATGGCGCGGTATTAATGCACATGGGTGCGATGGCTGTTATAGGGACAATTGCGCCACAGAACTTTATTCATATTGTTATTAACAATGGGGCGCACGAAACAGTCGGCGGTATGCCAACAGTAGCAAAAAAAATAGATTTGGTTTCAATAGCGAAGGCCTGTGGGTATTCATCTGCAATTTCTGTTAACACTATTCAACAACTTGATGTGGCATTGCATCGCGCAAAATCTTCTCATGAATTAAGTTTTATTGAAGTAAAATCAGCAATAGGCTCGCGAGCGAATTTAGGAAGGCCAACTACCTCTGCCGTTGAAAATAAGATTAGTTTTATGGAATATCTTAGAACATTATGATTGTTCATATGAGAAGTTAATGTAAAACTACGAATTTACATGAAACAAAAAATTATTAAAATATTGCTCGTAACCCTTCCCATGGTGGCGGTGATGGTCGTGATATTCGTCTTTTCCGGCAGCGCGGGCGGAATGTCGTCGGCACAGAGCAATGCCGTGGGAGAGTGGCTCTTAGGG
>CASFFJ010000153.1 GCA_949293915.1 uncultured Christensenella sp. | reverse complement strand
CACGTATTATCTATATCCTTTTCTTCTAAATATCCACAAAGCTCATCAATATCTTTGCTATAATTCACCATTTTATAACCATTTATATCCAACAATGTTAGTAATGCCAATACCGCCGTTTCTTCATTTGCTTGAGAAAAAGGTTTTCGTAGCGCAATCAGATTTCCAAGTTTAGCAGCTTTTTCTTTTACGGTTCTAAATACATATAACAGTTCCTTGTTTTTTTGATATGGAATTTCTGCAATTTCTTTTAAATCATCGAAATTTACTTGCGGAATGCTTGTTTCATCATCTGCAATGATTTTTCGATTTAACAGCACCAGCTGTTCTGGTGTCAGTTTATTCATAAAATACCTTCCTTTCATGATCTAACCTACGTTATCCGGAGAAGTATGACTGCACATTTAGAATGCAATCATACTTCTCTATGTAGGATATGAGTCCTGTACTCGGTTTATGTCGTTGAGCGAAGTTCTCCTAAAATCTTATCCGCCGCAGTTTCAACAACAGTTGTTTGCACTTTGCTTTCGTTTTTAGGATCGTCGCCTTCGAACTTATAATATTTGTCTATCAAGAAGTCAATAATTTTTTTCTTGGCTCTCTTGGTGACGACATAGTTAAGCCAACTAATTCGAACGTGAGAAATGTGCGCGTCCATTTGTGTAACACCGTCCACTCTGCGTGTATCAGCTTCGATAATAATTTTGTCTTCGTCTTGCAGAATGTCATATATCGAAGCTTTTTTGTCATTGATTGTCGCGGATTTAACAGTATAACCTATTTCTTCGTGAATTGCAAAGGCAACATCAATAACAGTTGCTCCTTTGGGCATGGAAATAGGCTTGTCGTTTCTAAGCAGAACTGTTATCTTTTCGGACTTATCGATAGACTCTTCTTCAAGAACTTCACCGGCATTCTTTAAATAGATACCTTTCTTTTGTACTTCGTATTCAGCTCGCAATATAATTCGACAACGAAATACATTTCGGTAATAGTCTTCCACCTCGAAAATAAATGCCTTTTCCGACTTATTAAAATCAATAATGGTCCGTCCTGTCATTGCAATTTTATTTTCAAACATCTTTATAAAACCAGTTACAAAGGTGTCCAAGTCTGACTCATCATCTCTTGGATCAGCTACTATGTCGATATCACAAACAGGAACAAATCGTTTGTCAATTCTTTTAGAGAGATTCCCAACAGTTCCTCCAGACTTTTTAATATGACTATATACCTCATAAGGTGTCAAAAGTCTTTCGCAAATTTCTACATCGTATCCCGCACGTCCCAAGAGTTCTGCATGGGAATTCACTTCCGTTTCGGTGTGTGTAGAAAGAATTATTTTAAAATCATCAAGAAATTCTCTATTGCGCGAAAGCATATCTTCATACTTCGCTTGCATTTTTGTATACCGATCTATATCGGTAGCACGCCACATGAGATCCTCGATCATTTGAACAAAATAATTCAACTTAAACGCTTTAAACAGTGGCAAATAGTCCCACTGAGTTTCATCAATCTTATTATGAGACTTAATGCTGGGCATAGAGTCTATTGTGCGGAGGTTATGAATTCTGTCTGCAGCTTTTATATATAAAGCAAAAATCATATCCTCGCTATAATTAAGATGACTAACAAGTTTTTGAACGCTCTTTTGATCCAGCGTGGCTTTATCACATTGATACTCCAACGAACGAAGCGATTTTGCATACTCTCCATGAACCGACGTAACAGCATCTACATACCGAGCCACTTTCGCTCCGCATTCGTTTGCAATATCATCTAAAGTGTACGTTGTATCCTCAACAACATCGTGAAGTAAAGCTGCCGCAATAACCGGACTTTCAACACCGAATTCTTCCAAAATTCCAGCCACACGAATTGGATGCACAATATAAGGAATATAAGGTTCTCCACTCGCTCTTGTCGCCCATTCATGTGCTCTCTTGGCCATATAGTATGCGTCGGAAATAATCTTAGCATTAGGTGCTTTGTTTTTGTTAATTCTCTTCATCAAACGATTGAACATTTTATCACATACGCGCATCATAATGTAATAACTGATACAATCTTCGTGTGTCCAATCCTCTTTTTCAGGATTGGTTTTTGCAGCATTTCTGCAAGCTTCAGTCATTTGCTTATGATAACCCTCATATCTCTTTTCGCTAAAATACTGCATAAAAGTATGCATTGATGCATTATTACGAAGGTTATCATGAAACAAAAGCATCGAGATTACATCTTCAGCTTCCGGTTCCATATACTTGCACATAATATATGCACGGTCCAAGCGCTTCAAAGCGTTCTCATCCAATTTCGGGTTGTTGTCACAGAAAAGATTGTAGGCGCAAATTACATCTACTGCCCGTACCTTTGATTGCTTTCTAATCTGGTTGATAACAAATTCAACCTGAGAGTTATCAGCAAGTATACTCCTAAGCTCCATGATTACACCTCCGTTATTTAGTCTTTATACCGCTCGATGAGTTTGAATACCGCCATGTCTTCGTCCTCGGTAACACTTCCGACGCAACAAATATTCTTCTCAATATAGTTCTTAACCAACTGGTCCAGTCTGCGCCTTACTAATGCTGCCTTATCAGCTTCATCAAAATGCATTGAGTATTCCTGATCTAAGTATAATTTGCGACAGAACTCACAGATAGCCTCAGACTCATGCTCTTGCGCGATTTCAGCTGCAGACATCCCTAGTTTTTCGGCTATAATCTCACGCGTACACTTGAGTTCATATTTCGACAAAATAATTTTCTGCGCTGTCGGCATATGGGTTCTTCCTCTAGCAATCGAGGCAACACTTCCAATTCCTCCAATATAATCGGAATCTACTTTCTTTTGTGGCGAATACAGAATAATCAAAGCATTGTCACCGTGAGCGTTGCTCTGAACATTGATGAATGTATGATGGTCACTAAATGTCACAGCACCTTCATATGCAGACACATTATCGATCTTAAACGCTTCTTCAATCGCCATATTACGACTATTAAGATTGGCTTCCTCAGCATTGTAATTAAAAATAGAGTCAAGAGTTCTTTTTAATTCAAAAGCAGTTTCAACATTCTCTTCCTTAAAAAACGCCGCTATAGCTTTTACGCTAACATCCCCGGTAAGACTTTCATAAGCATCAAAAACAGATACTACACCATATCGCAATTCTCTGTTAAGTTTATGATCTTGATTATGCACCGGCTTACTCTGATCAAAAAAGTAACAAAGATAATTTCCCAAGAAATCACCATGTTTCACTTCTTTGCGAGATGCGGCAGGATGATTATATCTCTTTTGAATAAGTGCTTCGGGATCAAATCTTTCACTAATCAAAAGATCCAATGTAAGATCCAAACCTCTGGCTTTAAATTCTTCATTCATACATAAGCCAACCATGTATTCAAAAAGAGGTAGCCTTCCTTTTCCTTCATCGTCATCCCCCTTTAGATAATTGCTTAAAGTCGGTTCCGTCGTCCCTGTTTCCCTAGCGAAAGCTGCCTGCGACCATTTCATCGCTTTAATCAAATTTGTCAAATTCCTGCTGACAATATCCTTCAACCTACCTACCTGTTCTGGTGTCATTCCTGGCATTTCAATATCCTCCCTTTTCTTGGTATGGCCTCATTATACAACAAAAAAGGTCATTTGTCAACACAAAATTTCACATTTTTTTATATTTCTTGCGTTTTCTTTTGCGCGTTTCAAAAATCGTTTACGAACGATTGCAAGTTTCGACTTTTTTGGTAGTTTTTTTACATTCGATGTCCATATTTCATTTTCTTTAGTGGAAAGAACAAACACTATGCGCTATACTATAATCAACACCAAAAACAAGGAAAAGGAGATTTACATCATGATGTCATTGAATTATTGTTTGAGCAGAAGCGCACACGGAGACAAGATCGCAGCATATGAAGCAGCAAAAATTATGCAGTTTGAAAAGTATAGCGAAGTAATGGTACAAGCCCAGTTGAGAAAAGCCGCTTCGCTTGGCAGTGTCGATGCTATGCGATGGCTTGGGTTCCTTGGACTAAGCGGCAAACTCATTTCCCCTGAATCAACCGTCACAAAAGTTTCCTATTATAATACTTACGATCATGCGTACAACTGGTTTGTAGAAGGATCTAAAAAGGGCGATGCACTTTCAACATTTGTCGTTGGCACTTGCCTTCAACACGGAATCGGCACACCACAAGACACTCAAAAGTCCGAAGAGATTATGTCCGGTGTTTTGGACAATGTATCCATCGATGTTGTTGTTCCAATTATCTTTTTGATCAACACTCTACACTCTTCCGCCACAACGTGTGGCAAATCCCTTGATGACGATTTCATCGAAAAAATATTATGTAATTAAGGAGGTCAACCCGGTGAAAATCATTAAATTTAATATCGAAGAAGCCGAGTTGTCGGCTTCTTTTATTTTTTGCCGAAAATTTTCGTTTGTCCCATTCATTCACATTGTTTCGATTGCCATCCAACGCCTTAAGAAGTATAATTTGCTTGATGAACACAACGAAAAGGAGGCATACATGAAAAAGCATTTACTCACCGTTCCATCCGCTAACGACGAAAACGAGCAACTGTCGGATGGATTCTTTCTGAAACGAAACGTCATAAAACTTTGGGGGCAGGTTTGTGACGAAATGGCGAACTATGCGGTTAGTTCTCTATTATATCTCGACTATCTATTCAAAGCCAAAAACATTCCGCGTTCAGAACGTGAAATCAATATATGGATTAACAGTCCCGGAGGGTCCGTGACAGCCGGAATGGCTATCTATGACACAATGAACTATATTGACGCGGATATTCGTACAACTTGTGTAGGAATGGCAGCATCCATGGGCGCCTTCCTCTTGTCTGCCGGCACCAAAGGAAAACGCGAGGCATTGCCGAATAGTGAAGTTATGATCCACCAGCCGCTCGGAGGAACGCAAGGACAGGCATCAGACATTCTACTCTATGCAGAGCAAATTCGAGACACAAGAGAGCGGCTGAACACTTTGCTCGCATTACACACCGGCAAGCCCATTGAACAGATTCGAATTGATACAGATCGTGACAATCGTATGTCTGCACAGGCGGCTTGCGAATACGGCTTAATAGACCGTGTTATTCAGACCCCCATAAAAGCTAGTATAATTACACTGGAGGAATTCTATGAAAACTCAAACTGTAACTGAACCGGCTTATTTGAGAGGAGCTTTTTTAACCAACTATTTATTTGCCGATGTACTTTTTTCTCAATACTGTACACAGGATGAGTTAAGAGACATCTATGATAAATATGCAAAAGCTTTTTGTATTTGCAACCGGGAATGGTTGAACGACATATGGAACGTCGTTTCTTCTGATTTGTTCAACCTTGCAGACAACACCTCTGATTTTAACCGTCTGGTTCGACTTGCAAAGCAATATCCACATAAAATCTCCCCGTTAGAAAGCTATGTGCTTTCTCAAAAAGCAACCGCAATTCAGATTAAATCGGACATTTTACTTACCAATGATGACGCCTCGTTTGACACCATTCTTCGTATTCTGGAGCGAAAAGCAAACAGTGGTGACACAGACTGTATTGCCTTGTTTGGCTTTTTGGAGTATCATGGAATCTTGGTAAACCAAAACACAACGCAAGCAGAAACAAGATTCGAAACAGCTGCGACGTGGAACCACCTATTTGCAATCCTTATGGGTTGTCATTACGCAAGTGACAAAAATCCCTATTATCAAAAGCTTTGTGCCCTGCTTAATGTTCCCTCCAATGAATCTATTTGGGAATACTTAAAAACCGCTTTGGATATTTCCGCAGACATAAAGGCAGACAAAATTGCATTAGCATTGGAGTACGCTTTTTGTCAAGGTAGTTTCCAAGCGTGCAAAGTAAATCATGATGTTATGAAGCTTGTGCATTCTTCGGTTCTTAACGAAAATGCAAAATCCAGATTAATCAAAGCCGCCAAAGGGAAAGACTTCTTTTCTTCCGAAATTCCTCTTAATGTTACGAAAAATTCAGAAATCTTCTTGGATTTGAGCGGGTTTAGTACATCCACGACTGTACGCCAGGCAGAAACAGATCAGATTTGCGCAAATTTAGGAATGATTGATTTGCGAGACACCTCAGTTTACAAACCGCTCCTTATAGTTTGCGAAGACGAGCTTGTATTGGATTACTATCGCGAATCTATTAAGAGTGCCTTTTCCGGTGCTCCACTTGCGCATATTTATTTACACGAAGGTGACAAATGCAATCTTTCGCATTCTAACGATAACGTTTTCATTGCATCTATGGAAAAACACGGTGAGCGAAATGTTGTGATGCTCCTTGACCACTGTGAAACACTCAACCCCGAAGGCAGTGCCGAGCTTGCTCGGTTTCTGAAAGCAACAAATCGTAAGCACTATAAGTCGGGAGGGACTCCACCGGTTGAAATTGATCTTTCCGGTGTATTACCGATTTTGTTTGCTTCTATCATACCGGACGCAAACATTGCAGAATGCTGCGATATCGTTATCGCAACAGAGTTAACGAAATCCGAATTCCGTGACGTCCTAGACAAATCATTGAAAAAGAAATGCGAAGTATTCAAGCTCACTTCTCTTTCAATGGAACCGACGGTTGCTGATTTCCTGTTCGAGTATTCTTCTGCAACCGTAACAAATTTGCTCAATAAAGCGATCGGGCAGCTCAGAGGAACAACCAAAGACGTCCATATCACGGTTGCAGTTTTGCAAAGTGTCATCGACAAGTTCTATTCTAGTAAAAGCAAAAATGGATTCTGGAGGGATGCAGCATTATGACTTACAAGAAAAATGGCGTTACTTTCGCAGGTCGAAATAAAACCTCCAAGCCTCCGCATATGCAATCAATCGAAGAACGATTCCCCATCCACGAGCACAACGAAAATTCCAAATTGTGTACCGGGGCATCTTATAGTGAACTTCATCCCGACGAAACCGTTTCTTTTGATCGCATAGCCGACACAACTATTGACGGATTTCCTATCTATATCTCACGAGACAACAACGGAACCCTGCAAGCAACCTTCAACAAAAACACTCATGCTCTTATCATCGGTTCGACCGGAAGCGGTAAAACCACTGGATTTGTTCTTCCTTTCTTGAACTGGATGTGTGCAAAGAAAGACAAGCCCATAATCGTAATCAGCGATCCCAAGGACGAATTGAATCAGCAGACTGCCAACTTCTTTATTGAGAACGGCTATAAGGTTATCCACTTCAATTTTAAAGACTACATGGTTTCCGACTGTTGGAACCCTCTCACAAAGATTTTTAGGCACTACCAAAAGTATCTCAATGTTGAAAACGAGATTAGCGTTGTACATGAAAACGGAAAAGCTTTCAACTGTTTTAGAGGGAAGGTGTTCCGCAAGCAAAAAGAGCTTGATGCTGCGGTATATGCGGAAAAAGACAGGATCTTGGCAGAAGTAAGCAACATGATTGGAAATATCGCAGAAGCGGTTTCGCCCGTTGCCAAGAAAGACGATCCCTATTGGGACCAAATCTCAGCCACATGGATTCGCGGCTTTCTGTGGGCAATGCTGGAAGACAGTGCCCCCGAAAAAGAGGAGGGCCGAATCACCGAAGAAACGTTCAATTTTGACACGTTGATTAAAATTTACGATTCGTTTTCTGATAGTGGAAGAGGTGTAAACGATCACGGGTATTTCACCAAGAGAAACCCAGAAGCATCGAAGGCGTACCAGTTGGTAACGTCCAGTATCATTGAAATGTCTGCTTCGGGCACGCGAAGCTGTATTATTTCCTGTTTTGCCGAAAAAATCAAAAAATTCCGCGACACCTCCGTTCGCAGAATCACTTGTGCTAACACCATTGATATCGATAGCCTTGACGATGATGAAAAGCCTACCGTCATCTTTATCTCATATAAGGATGAAGACAGCCTTCATTATAGTGTAATCAGTCTCTTTATATCAGATCTCTATACTTCCTTGATCGCGACGGCTCGTCGTAAGGGGGGCTCGCTTATTCGTCCATGCTACTTCCTCTTAGATGAATTCGGTAATTTTCCCAAATTTAAGGACTTTGAAAACGTCATCTCAGCCTGCAGGTCAAGAAACATTTGGTTTTTCTTGATAATCCAATCGTATGCACAACTTTATCGAGTATACGATAAAGAAACCGCAGATATTATCATCGACAACCTGAACATGCACCTGTTTTATGGTTCTTGCAACTATGAAACCAAAGCCGCTTTTTCAAAAGAATGCGGAATGCACGAGGTGACATCAGCTTTGTCAGCCATCAATGGATCTCAAAAGCACATTGAACATTACACAAACGAATTAGTTCCCCTCGTTCCAATCAGCCGTTTAAGCCAGCTTACAGATGGCGAATGTATCATAACCCAAATGCGTGGCGACGTTCTCTGGTCGAAAATTGAACGTAGTTACCTTTGCCCAGAGTATAATCATGGCGATAACAAATTGGCAAACAGAACTTCGCCCATCCCGTTCTTTGATCCTAAATACACCTATGATATTAGCTGGCTAACGACATCTCCAAGAAGAAAGAATAAAAGCGATCTATTCGACTTCTAACAAAACTAAGAAAGGATATCTGCTATGAAGATGACAAAGAAAAAGGGGGGCTGAGTCATTAACTTAGCCCCCAAAAAGAAAAAAAGCGGATGTTCTTTACCAAAAGGTATTGAGCATCCGCTTGCTTTGTTG
>CASFFJ010000152.1 GCA_949293915.1 uncultured Christensenella sp. | reverse complement strand
ATTTTGTTTGACTATTTTCGCTTATTGAATTATACTATTTCAGAACATTATTATATTATATATTTTATATAATATTTTTTTTTAAAATGTTTAAACTAAATCCAATAAATTTTCTTTTATTTTTGTTTTAATTTGTAGTGTAATTTATTGGTTTTTACCATACATCATGATGAAAGGAAGATTTACAAATGTCTAAAAAGAAACCAAGTTTTAGAGTAAAACATCCATATCAAAATTTAATTAATAGTATGTTAATGGGAATGGTGTTACTTTTAAGTAGCATTCTTTCTGTTTTTTTAATAAAGCCGGAACTATCAACAATAAGTTTTGTTGATGCTTATGGTGGAAATGGAACAGAGGAACGTCCTTATTTAATTTATAATGTGAACGATTTAAAAAATGTTGAGTCATTTACTGTTAGAGCAATAAATGCAAAAATGAAACCAAGACATTTTAAATTGATGGCAGATGTTGATGCTACAACTTTAAATCGTGTTGTTTCAAAAAATTTTGTAGGTTCATTTGATGGTAATAATATGTCAATTATTACTTCTGAACCTTTATTTGATACCATAGCTGAACAGTCTGAAATAAGTGATTTATATATTGATGCAACAACACAAATTGACGAAAACAAGGGGTATTTATCTACTATCAATTTTGGTTATATAAATAACGTATCATTAATTTCAACTAAATTCAGTTCCAAAAGTTTTGAAAGTTACAAAATTGAATCTAAAATAAATCAATTAAATGATGAAATTGAGCAAATTAAAATTCAAAATGGATATGTTTTGGCTGGTGAGAATGATAGTAATAGCAATGAAACAATTTCTGTAAATTCATTAATTACAAATTCTATTTCTTCTTCACAAGATAGTAATAACATAAATTTAAATTACGATAATTTTTTAATACCTGATATCATTAGAAATACTGGTAAGCCAATTTCATATTTTTTAAATTTAACCGAAGATGATGTTTATAATTCCAAGTTAGAATTAGTTAATAACCCAAATTTATTAGTAAGTTCCAATCAAAATGTTCATTGTTTAAATGATTCAACTGATAATGTTTATATTATTAGCGAAAACAGAGTTGCTTCTTTAAGTTTGCTAAAGTATGAATTAATAGAAGAAAATTATTTAAAAACTATTGAAAAGTATGAAAAAAATTTTGAAAATTTAAATTCAGATGAACAAATTTTAAAAAACGTTTTAAATACAATAAATTATAAAAATGAGTATAATGAATATTTTATTGATTTTACTACTGTTTCAGAAGAAGATAAACAAATTTATTATTCAAATGCCGATTTTTTAATTGAAGAAAAAGAAAACAAAATTTCTGAATTGTTAGATGAGCAATATAAATATTCTTTTAATGCACCATTAGTTTTTTATAATGGAATCAATGGTGTTATTTCAAATTCTGTTGTTGGTCAAATTACTAAAATTGATAGTGAAGATACTAACATAAAAAATGGTGTATATTCCAATAATCAAGGAGTATATGCAAAAAATCAGTATGCTACAAATACTTCTTTTTCAGGTGATGGTGGTGGATTTGTTTACGCAAATAGTGGAATAATAGAAAAATGTGCAAATACTAATAGTACAACAAAAAGTACAAGCACTTCTTCGAATGTCTGGGTTGGTGGTTTTGCTGTTTATAATTATAGTGGTGCCACAATTATAGATTGTTATAATGAATCTAAAGTATCTGATGAAAAAAGTTCTGGTGGTGGTAAAGTTGGAGGTTTTGTTTATCTTAATCAGGGAACAATTAAAAGATGTATTAATTATGGAACTGTTCAAGGACATTCTGGTAAAACTGGATCAACAGCTAGTTCTGCGTCTGGCGGAGCTGGTGGCTCTGGTGGAAGCAATGGTATATCGTGGTCTGGTGGATATGCTGGAAAGTATGGTTATGGTGGAAAAGCAGGAGGTGGTGGCTATTCTGGAACTAGTGCTGCTGGAATTGCGGTAAGTAATTCTGGTACAATTTTAAATTGTTTTAATTTTGGACAAATCAGTTCTGGATCTGGTGGCCGAGGTGGCACTGGAACAGGCGGCGGCGGTGGTGGCGGCGGCGGCGGCGGCGGTGGTTTGTTCGGATCATCTGGTAATAGTGGTGGTCGAGGTGGCACTGCAACTGGTTCTTCAGGAGGATATGGAGGTTATGGTGGTGGTGGAACTAACTATTTTGCTACATCCGGTGGCGGCGGCGGTGGCGGCGGTGGCGGTGGAGCCGGTGGTGGTGGCGGCGGCGGCGGCTATGCTGAAAATATTTCCGGAACAGGAAATTATCCAAAAATGGGTGGTTCTGGAACAAGTGGCTCAAATGGTAACAATGGACGAAATGGTTCTGGTGGAGGTTCTGCAGGCTCTGGTGGCTCTGGTGGCTCTTTATCAAGACATCCAGGTAGTAATGGTGGTTCTGCAGGAGCAGGAACAAGTGGATCTTCTACACAAAGTAATGGATCATCTGGTAGTAGTGGTTCCGCTGGTGTTGGCGGAATGGGAAATATTTATCATAATGGAGGTAAAGGTGGAGCAGGTGGAACAGCTAGGAGATATGGCTCTGGTGGTTCTTATGAAAACATTAAGTCAAAAAACCCTTATTCCAAAAAAGAATCTTATTCAACATATGATTTTATTTCTACATGGTATATGGGTATAGATGCGAATAGTTCAATTATAAAACCACGTTTACAGTTCGAAAATTCAGTTGATTCATATAGACAAATGTATGTAAGATTTGAGATAAAATATGAAAATAAAGTTATAACAGATAGTGAACTAAAAACCATGAAAATTTCAATCAAATATAATAATAAAACTATTGGATTTAATGGTTCAAGTTCAAATTATAATTCGTTTACTTCGTCTAAAGGTATTAGTGTTTTTGGTGGACAAGAGGTAACTATAACAAGTTCTTTCTTGGCAATTTCTCCAGAGGTTTCATCTTCTTATCAAGCAACATCGAATGTGGAAGGCTCATATGATTTTAATACGCGAAAGGGTAAAAAAGCTAGTTATAATGGGTCTACTTATTCAGAAGTAAATTTTACAGGAAAGGGTAAATTAAGTGCAGAAATTGCAAATTATACTTATAAGTTTACTATATATGACTCAGACCACTTAACTAATTATGATGATCCAATCACTATTTCAATAAATTTAAAAACAAAATTGTTAGGGGCAGGTACTTTTACAAATCCATATCAAGTAAATAACGAATATGAATTTTTATATGGAATAAAAAATACAACAAGCTCAAGTACATCCGATAAATATTTTAAACAAATGAATGATATAACAATTTCAGTTAATGGTTCAATAACTGGAAAAATGTCAGCCTCAATGTTTACTAATTTTTATGGTGTTTATAATGGTGCTGGGAAAACTATAAATATTAATGGATATAGTGCAAGTTCTTATCAAGTTAGGCCTTTATTTGGTGCTTATAATTATGGAGTTATTAATAATTTAAACATTCAACTAACAGGATCTAATTATTATTATCTATATACGGATTATCCTCGTTTTGGTTTTGTTGTTTCTTATAACTATGGAACTATAAAAAATGTAAATTTAACAACTGATACAGGAACTACATATTTATATAACAGACGAGATTATTTTGGTATGTTGGTTGGATCTAATGAGGCAATTACTAGTTCCTACATTAAAAATTTAAAATCTGGACAAATTCTAGAATGCAATGTTACTCTAAAAGGTAATTTAAATTATTCGCAATCAGATACTGAAACAACTTATCAAACAGCTATTGGTGGGTTGGTTGGTTATAATAATGGCTCGGGAACACTTATTAATGCTTGTTCGTTTAATGGTGGATCATATAGTTTTATTAATCGTGTTGAACAAACATCTTCTAATGTTAGTTATTTTGCAGGTATTGTTGCATATGCTTCTGGTATGAATACAAATGCTATTACAAATTGTTTTTCTTCTGGTAAGTTTCAAGATTTATATGCAACTTCAAAATCAAATGTTGATAAGTATAAAATTGGTTTAATAACCCCTGATGAGCCAGGTAATGGTTATTATTTAAATTGTTATAGTTCAGCAACTATAACAAATAGTACTGATAATGTTACAACTTATGGAGTTGATAGTAATAATAAAAATTTAGTTACATCTCCAAAAACAAAGGAAACATTTGAAAGCTATGGATTTAACTTTAATTATCCTTGGATGGCCACATTAACAACTGATGGAATTAAACCAGTTCTTATACATAGTGTGTCTAGTGATGATAGATGGAGTGGCACAACATATACCACATCAACTAATGAAAAATACAATCAATATTTGAATGCTGGATATACTGTTTATATTGTTGATGAAATAACAGATTTTTTGGGTATGCTATCATTAGCTTCAACAACAACTTCTAACACTGCATTCCTTATAACAGAAGACATAAATTTTTCTGGTGCTATAATACAATCAAGTTATTTGGGTAAAACATTAAATTCAAATGTTATTATTGATGGTGCATATGGAACAAATGGTCATGCTGTAATTTCAGGGTTAAAATTTGAATTAGGATTAACACATAGTGTTGTTTCTTCAGGATCTCAATACGTGTCTTTATTTTCAACTATTAAGGGAACAATAAAAAATTTAATTTTTGATGATTGTTATGTGGGATTTGATGTTCTAAGATTTCAAAATCTATCATCCATTTCTAATTCTACAAGTGACTATATTTCTTTACTAGGACATATTGATTCCACTAAAACCAGTATTGAAAATGTTGAAATTGACTGTGATATTAGTTATTATGATTATGTTAGTGGTAAAGCTTCAAATTCATACACACGATTAGGAACAGCTTTGTCGTATTTGGGTACAGGGTCAGGATATTTAAAAGTTTCTGGATTAAAAGTCACTGGTGAATTAAATTTATATATGCCAGAAACAACAAGTACAGGAACAAAATATGTTGGTGGTGCAATTGGTGATCAATATGATCCAAAAATTGAAAAAGTGGCTTCCGAAGTAAGTATCTATTTAAAAACAGGTAAGAAAAATACAACTAGTACTATTAGTGTGGGTGGTATTTCAGGCAGAAAGGAATGGGGTCAAATTACTAACAGCTATTACGGTGGCAGAAATGTTTATTTTGATGCTTATAATAATTCCTCAGCGTCTTTATTTGGTTTATTAGTTGGAAGAATTACTTCTTTTAGAAAAACTGACTATGTAACAAATTGTTATACAGCATTAAATACCTCTGTAAATAGTACAGTTTATAATTTTGTTATTAACCAAACAAGCAGTACATTTTTGAAAAACTGTTATTCATTATCCACACTATCTGCGGCTGAAACAAGTGGTGTTACAAAACATAACTTAAAAACTATTCCAAGCACTTCTTGGGATACAAAATTAACTTGGTATTTAGATAAAACTGATGGCACTGAATATCCAACTCTTTGGATGTTTAATCCTAATGGCAGAATAGTTAATGTTACAACTGCAAGTGGTGCAACAGGAAAAATTAATGAATATCGTACTAAAGTTCCTTTAAGTGAAAGAAATGCTGCTACAATAAATAGCACAGGAACTGGTAACGTTGTTGATACTTTTTATATTGATATAAATAAAACTTTAAAATCACAAGCGGCTGAGAATTCTGCATTAACACTTAATAAACATTTATATTTTAAAGTTAATGATAATAAAGTTGATAATATTAACAATTCGGATAGATATGTTTTAAAAATTTCATATACTTATTATGACACTTATTTAGGTTCAGGAAATTCACCAAAGACAATTATAGCTTTTGATGAAGATACTGGTACTGAATCTTCAACTCAGAAAAAAGAGGGTGGCTTAGTTTTTTCTGCAACTATGAAAAGGTGGCAACCAATTAATGTTTCAGTTAATATAGCCAACTTAATTTATGGAATTTCAATTTATGCTCCAAGTTTGGAAGATTTGTCGAAAGGTTCATCAACTTCTGGTGGAGCAAATTTATATTATGATTTGAAAATTAAAAGAGCAGGAACTAACACATATTCTGTTTCAAAATCTAATATAACATATCATTCTTACAATAATACAACCGATAGAGAATATAACACTATTAACGATGGTGATATTAAATTGTATTATGGTGATGAAGTTCAAATTGTTTTAAAACAAGGTTCAAATAAAATTCCTTTTTCAACATCTAGATGGGCATCAAACACTAATTTAGTTACAAATTTAGGCTGGTTTGTAGATAATGAAAAACGTACAGATGCAAATATTTTAGATGTAATTTCAAATTTATCTGGCTCTGATTATACTGCTTCTTCCGCAACATCAAATAGTAGTACAAATACTTTAAACATAAAAATTAATGCCTCTACTGCTATAAAATATGAAAATAAAGATTCAGGAAATAAATATTACACTCCTAAATTTGCTAGAATGACAAAAGTGAAAACTTATATGGGCATTGCAAATGGTGAGTTGGTTTTTCCAACAGTTATGAGTGATAAAAACGGAACAAGTAGTTTAAGAGGAACTGATAATGCTGGATCAATTGCAAAAATAGCAAAAGTGGGTGCATCTGCTTCTAGTGCAAATACGGAGGCAACAGGTATGCCAACAATCACATATTATGTCTATAGTGGTTATGGTGTTAATGTTACTCATCCTACTGATGCAACCTATTATAAAAATGGTACTCCAGCTAATCAGTATAATTTTAATGCTAGTTATTGGTATTCATGTTATGGTAGTCTTGATTTTAATGGGCAGGGTTCATATCATTCCGCAGCAAATACAACATCAAATTCATTTAATGTTGGTGTTGTAAAATCTGAAACAAGTTTCATAGAACAACACATTATTGTGGCATACGATTATAAATCATATAATTTAGCTTTAAAAATTGAAGAATCTGACACTGGTTATGATAATCATAGTGATGTTAATTTAAAATATATTAATTATACTATTAAGAATGCTTATGCATCAAATAGCGATTTAAGTAATCCGTCAAATTCAACTACAATTGTTACAAATTCTAGTGAAGTAATTTATGATAGTAATAATACACAATATAAAAAATTAAAAGGACAAATAGTTATTACTGTTAATTTAAATAGTAATGCTAATTCTAACAGATATTACATCACAGAAATTTCTGGGGTTCCATCAATAGGTTCAATATCCTATACAACTTTAAATGGAAGAAAAATTGGTGCAACAATTACTTTCTATATAATTCAAAACATAACATCTTCTAATCCAATAACTATTAAATATAGTCAATGGAATAATTATTCTGATGTTTATGAATCTGACACATCTTTCTCAGGTGGAACAGGAACAACATCGGATCCATACATTATTGCAGATATCAAAGATTTTGCATTATTCTTGCAAAAAGCTGGAATAGACCAAGAATCACAATATTTAAGTGCATCATACAAACTTGCAAGTGATATTGATTATGAAAATTCTAATATTAAAATTCAAAATTCAAAAACATTAAGACATGGTTTAATTCCTGTTGGTAGCGAATCAAAACCATTTACTGGTTCGTTTGATGGTGTTGGTTATTCAATTAAAAATTTATACATAGAAAAAGACAACTTGAATAACATTGGGTTGTTTGGTGTTTCCAGTGGCACAATTGAAAGATTAGTTTTAGAAGATGTAACAATAATTAGCAATAGTTCTAACACTAACACATATGTGGGTGGCATTGTTGGTGTAAATTATGGAACGGTTAATCGTTGTGGAGTTACATATGGATTTGAAACTTCTTCTAAAAACGATAACACAATAACAGCACAAGCAGATATTTCATCTGGAAGATTTTCGCAAACATCTGAAGGAGCTTTTTCGTCAAGCTATTTACTATATAATGTTGTTGGTGGCGTTGTTGGATTAAATAGTGGTGCTGATGCAAAAGTTGAAAGAAGTTATTTTGATGGAATTATTAAAGGTGATCATGTTGTTGGTGGTGTTGTTGGTTATTTAACAAATAATGCTAAGGTTTTAGGTTGTTATAACCAAGGAACATTAACAGGAAGAGTTGTTTCTGGAATAGTTGGTATGGTGTCTGGAAACACTGTTACAGCAACTGTAAATAACGATATAAAAATATCTTATTCTTATAATAATGGTGTTTTAAATGCAACTGGATTTAGTCAAAATGGTAAATTAAACCAATTACTTAGTGGTATAACATACTTCAAATTTGAATTTTCTATTAACGGAAACAATGTTAATCCTGTGTTCATTTATTCATATTCAATTGGTAATGTGGATTCTATTACTATGGATTCAAAATTAGCAAATAAAGGAAACTTATCATTACCAAATGCAAACAATAATTTTGCTGGATATAATAAATTGAGCGTTGGAACTGCTGCAGGTCAATCAAAAAATTATGATAGCTATAAAGCTCAAAACAATACTCTTTGGTATGATTCTGATGCATATGGCGATTGGGACTTAGATGGTGGTGCTGATTTAAAAGCAATTAAGCAACATAATTATGGCACACCATACATCACAAGCATTGGTAGAACTTATTACTACATAATGACAGGTTATAATAACGACACTTTAATTCCTAATGGACAAACTCTTAAAGATAATGTTGGCTGGGATTGGGATAATAACAATAGTTCTAAAAATTATATTCTAAATAAAAAATATTACATTCCAATTAATCAAAAAATAAAATTTGCAATAACAAACAAATGGAATGCAGACAACAGATTTACTTTAACAAAAGTTATAACTGATAATAGTGTTTCAGTTAATGGTTCTGCAGCAACAACTACTTTATTAGATGCAACAAAACTTGATAGTTTTTCACAAAGTAATGTGGGTTTAACTGGCGACACTACATTTAAATTTTATTTCTATAAATCAACTGCAGTAATTAGATATTTCCCACACGAAAATTATTTTTCAAATCCTGACAAAGATAAAAATATTGTTATTGGAAATTATAACAATAATAATTATATAAATGATAATAAAGTTAATTTAACAATAAAGAATAGTGCATATGTTATAGGTGAAATAAGGGTTAGATATCCTAAAAAACAAACTGGATCCTATAATGTTGACACAAGTAACAATACTTGGATTACTGGCACAGAGGGTGTTGATTATGCTTCTGTTAAATTTGATATTAATGGAAATGTTAT
>CASFFJ010000151.1 GCA_949293915.1 uncultured Christensenella sp. | reverse complement strand
CATTCTCTGTGTTTGGTCCTTGATATCTTTCAACACCATCTAATCCAGAAGATTCTTCTTGACCCATACCCATAATTGTATATTCTTCACATTGTATTTTATATACGCAAGAAGCACATTTAGAATCCTTTATACTATACTGACCAAAACAATTTATATCTTGACTAATATTTTTATATTCCCAATAAATACCAGCAGGTAATGCTGAATTTATTTCTACGTCATATGTCATTTGATTTACATTAACATCATTACTTAATAACATATTAATAAATGCTTTTGTAAATTGTGATGGTACAAAGGATACCTTAAATCCTGCGGGTCTTACATATTCAACAATTCGTTTCATCCACTCTTGTTGAGCTTTTTCTTCTTCTTCAGTTTCTTCTTCTAATGATTGATATGCAACTCGTATAATTACTTCACCAGTTACTTTATCTGTAATTATTTCAACTGTTCTTCCATACATTATACTTTCATCAGCTAAATTACCTTTAGCTGCATCATATGCAATTAACCCTAAAGATGCTGCAGTTTGTAATGCACCAATAGTACCTTTATTTTTCATTAACCACCACCAGTTTTTAAGAATTAATCTATTTACTTCAGGAGTAGTTTCTGAAAAATAATCACAACCAATATTATGTGCTAATAATGGTAACATATGTTCTGCACAATGGTTGACACATTTTAGTTCTGTAATTCCATCTACATCTTTTTTAAGTGCTCCAAACATAATTTTATATAGAGCTTCAAATACTGAAAAATCAGTTGTTCTAAAATAATCTGGTAATCTAAAATCAAAAGCCATAGTATTACTCCACTCTTAACGTAATATTTACTGGTGTATCTGCAATAACGATATTAGCATCATTTAAATGTACTATTGCATATAATGTAACTGGTGTATCTTTTTCTAAATTAGCTTCTACTATATTACCCCATAAGGTTTTATTATCTATATCTACCCAAATTAAATCTGGTCTGGTACACCACCAACTAATATCTAAAGTAACTGTTCCAGAAGGATTTACTTTACCATCTTCACCTACAATAACACTGCTTGTTAATGTTAATGGTGTTTTTACATTATCTAATGAATCATTGTCTTGTAGCAATGTATGATAATCTAATGTACCATCTGCTCCAGCACCAAATATTGTTTGTTTTAATAAATCGTATGCGTCATCATTTTCTAATGATTCATCAAATAATTTATCTCTTAACCATATATAATTATCATTATCTTCCAAATTAACTGTTACAGGTCCTAATCTTGGATATTCGTCAACTGCAACCTTAAAATTTCTTATTGGATATAAAATATCTGATAATTGAATTCTATTATCACTTTCTTGAATCATTAAACACATATTCGCATAACTAAATGCTTCTCCAAATTCTCTTTCAGCATCATCAAAGAAATTATATAATACATTATACACTGAATTATAAATATAATTAGTTAAACTTTGATCTCCTTCTTTCCATGGTTCATAAGCATAAATTGCAACATTAAATGGAATTGCTTTTACTTTAGCATCTTCCACTGAATAACTAATGGTTGCTACTGTTTTATTATCCAAAGTAGTTCTTAGTTTATCTAATGTATATTCTGAAATATAACCATAATCATTTGCAACTAATTGTAATATTACACAATACGGTGCATATAATCTATTGTAATTAACTACAACTGATTTTAATGTTGAAGTTGTAGGTTTATTTGTTTGACCTTCATAATCAATTTCAAATAATCCAGAAGTATAATTTATATATGATACTCCATATCTTGTATTTCCATTTAATAATAATGCACCAGCAGCATCATCTTCAAATACATCAACTATATCATCTTCACCAGTTCCTGAATAGGTAACTGTAATTGTAACTGAACCTGGTTCTAAGGAATATCCATCTATATTTGGAACAACTAAAGACTTTAACTTATCATTTGTTAAATTCACATCATTAGTTATATTTTCTCCATTTATCTTTGTACCGGTATCTATGGAATAATCTATTGCTCTACAAGCTCTTATATCATCTACAGTTTTAGCCAATATTTCATAATCTTGTAAAGTAATTGCTACACCTAAAGTTCTTGCTTCTTTCGGTGCATGTTTTGCAGCTTCTGTTGTAGTTTCTGGATTTCTACCTTGACTAGATTGAGTATTACTAATTGTAATAACTTCATTTAAATCAATTGACATTCCACCATATTCATATCTCAAAAAGGTATTGAATTGAAAACCAACATTTTCTGCAACTTCTGCTCCTCTACCATCTGAAATTATATAAGTTAATCCTAAATAATTATTTGTATATTGTAAATATTCTTCATAATTATCACATAATTGAATGTATGGTTGATTGTTTTCGTCTACTCTTAATTCATAATATTTACCTTCTTCTCTGACATCTAATAAATTATATACTTTTGTCCAAGCAGAATCTGGTAACATTTCATTAGTATTAGCATCAAACATACATAATCGCATATGTGGGTAATCTGAGTTATTTTGTTCATCTTCTTCTATATTATATCTATCAACATAAATTCTACCATTTCTAATAATTTTATCTAATGTTATATTGTATTGAGTTCCCATCATACCTTGAACTGCTGTCATTCTTTTAGTTACACTTGTAGCATCACTTGATAAAAATAAAGTTCTATCTGTATCATCATTTCCTATAATACAATAAACTGTTTCATTTGGTGTGATAATTTCAGTAAATTCAGGTATCGTTATTTGTAATGGAGAACCTAAAGCTAAATTTTCTGGTCTATTTAATGTAATATCAACAAAACAAGTAGCAGATCTAAACCAGTGCATTTTATATGTAATTAAATCATATGATTTTTGAGCATTAGCTCTCATTAATGCTGTTTGTGGAAATACTTCATTAACTTGAAAATCCATATTATAACATATCATATCGCCGATGAATGAACCAAGTTTTAACAATACAATACCAGGATCATCTTCTGCGTAATTTTTCCACTTATCTGTTAGTAGCGGTATTGTATCAATTAAATCTTGAAATATTGTTTTTGCATCTTTACTCGTATATGATATTTTATTTTTATCTGCCATTAGGATACCTCCGAAATAATCCAAAGATTCAATGAAGAATTTTCAGATTGGTAATTATAATTTAAATCTATTTCTAAAGTATGTTGATCTAAGTATTTTAAATCAATACTATTAATTACTACTCTTTTATCATATCTATTTATTTGTGTCCTTAAACTATCAGAAATAATATCTTTTAGAATACTATTCATCAAATTAAAAGATTTTTCATGTAATATTGAACCAAAGAAAGGATCTCCAAACAATTCTTTTTGCATGGTCATTATGATATCTTTTAATCCTTGATTAATTGCTTTTGTACCTGTTAGTATATTTGTACTACCATCTTCATTGAATGTATTTTCTACATCTAAACAAGTTATCATATTGCTTTACTTTCCTTTCTTTGTATATGCGTAACCTTTATCATTCAACTCTTTAGAGATATAATATTCTTCATCATGTATAAATTTATTTGTAAATAAATCTTCTGGAATTCCCTCTGGAAAAGCGTAACATCTTCTTGCTGCAAAATAGTTTTTACAGGTTAAACATTGAGAATTTTTAGAAGATTTAACAAAATAACCATGGTATACTGGATATTGAAAATCTCCTTGTTCAAAGGTTACCATAACCACTGTACCAATAGAGTATGGCGGATAAGTTATAATATTACTTGCAGGATTGGCCCAAGGAATTTCAAAAGTTTTTAAACCGTTACCTTCCATACCATATAATTCTCTAACTCTAATTTTTAATCTATTACGAAATTCAGGATCTTTATTATCTTCTACTATTCCTTTGTACATTAATGGATATAATTTCATTTTATTCCTCCATTATTGTAAACTTTTAAATCTGTAAATTTTAAATTTATCATAACTATGTCCATCAATCATATAATTATTAGCAAAACAAACTCCATCTGTAGTGTTTCCCGTATGTAACATAATTTCATCAGTAACATATATTGCTATATGCCCACTATCATTGTT
>CASFFJ010000150.1 GCA_949293915.1 uncultured Christensenella sp. | reverse complement strand
TAACAATTACAAATAAAATAACAACTGACAAACAATATCTTACAATTATGGCAAATAAATTATATGATATTGTTAGAGATAGTAAACCAGTAGGGAATGCAAATATTGAAGAATATGAATTTTTGTTTACTGATAGCACTACTAACACTGCTATTATACCAACATTAATTAGTGTAAATAATGATAAATTTGAAGTTAATAATGGTCAATTAAAATATAAAAATAATGTAACTGGTGAAATAAATGAAAATGTTACATTCACATTTAGTTATGGCGGAGAAACTATCAGTTTGACTGGTGCTGTCACTGTCACACCATATATGTTGGAGTTAATAAACGAACAAGACAGAGATAAATTGTATTCAAACACTACTAATAATGACTTCTTATCAATATTCTTTGAATCTATTACTGATGATGACAAAGCTGTTCTAAGTGAAGTGATTTTTGAGTCTACTGACAGCGTTATAACATTCATAACATCTGGTTACACCAGCGGTAGTACTACAGCTAATGCTACAATTTCTGCAATCAGCGGAGATGAATATACTACTAGCGTAAAAGTTAGATTTATTTATATCGGTGGCGGAGAGTATGAACATAACTTAGAAGTAACTATCTACAATCGTCACGAACTTACACTAAATTATCCATTCTCTGATTTAACTATTACTGACACCAATTTTGTAATAGAGAATAGTGATGATGCTAAAAATATTTTAGGAGAAGATAATTTCACTCAAAGTTCTAACAATGTTTACAAAATAACAAACAAGACTTACGAACCAATTTTAGTAGGGCAAAGTATAGACTTTAACTCTGGCGAGTATTTGCGTAAGCGAATTAGTGTGTATGACAATAAAGTCGAACGATATGTAGAGATTGACACAATTCAATCAATCAGCGTTGTGGGCTATCAAAACAAAAGTGGATTAGGTAATGCACTTAACTTTATAATTACAGGTTCTAGCGTGACATTTAATGTAACCAGTGCTTTTTCTGGCGATACCAGTCTGTATTTGATTTTAAAGATAACCACCAGTGAAGGCGATTTTGATTATTATTATATTAATCTTTATAATAATATGAGTGGTGTAGCTGTTAATTTGAATCAAGCGGACATTGTAGGCGATGATTATACACTTAGTGGTACACCTAACTACATAACAGACAATGTTTTATTTAATGGCGTAACATTAAATAGAGAATTCTTTAACAATAATTATTCATTAAGTCTTACTAATGTAAATAATGTAAAAATTTACTTATTAGATGCGATAAACAATGTTATAGATGAAGATTTTGATTTAATAAATGATGGAACAACAACAAATGGAACATTATTTAATCCAATTAATAGTGAAATGAAAATTCCTAATAGTACGCATTATGTTAAAGTTAAATTAGGTTTTGTGTATGCCGATGTTAATAAATCATTCTACATTGGTAGTTATACAATTAACATTCGACCAACCACATATGAAACAGTTGATCCAGTGGCTGAATTAGGGCAATATGAAACTGGTCACAATACAGGCGAATATACAAAAGAATTGACTATAAATGATAGTACATTTAGCAAGCCATTTGAAGATACTGTTACTAGTGCAACTATCTTATCTGTTTCAACTGGTTACACGATAGCTGAAGATAAAACTAATTTTTATGCTGGCACAACAGACAATATAATCGTAGAAATCACGGACACAACTACTATTAATATTAAAAAGCATCCAACAGAAGATATTGAGTTTGTAGTAACATACATAATCAATGATTTAGCAGTTAATGTATATTACACGTTAATAGGCTATACTTTTGATAATAGTGATGTGTCATATACAATCGGCAATTATGACACAACAAGCAATGAATTTAAAAATACCTTAGCATTCAGCGACATTGTTTCAGGTTATAATAAAGACTTTACTTTCACAATTAATGGCGATGGTGTGAACTATAATGAAGACACTAAATCATTCACATTCACGCAAGGGGTGGCACAATATCAAGTTTCAATTACTTTAACAATGACAGACTTAGAGGGTACGCCAACAAAGACAGTTTCTGTTACAGTATTGCCAAACATTTATTCTAGTCACACAAGTGGTGCGGAATCAGGTTATGATGGCAACACAGCAGCACCTACCACAGCCACTAATGACTATACGATTACAACGGGTAGCAATTTGCAGGTAACCAAAGCAGATATAGGGGATACTGGCAACGTTAAATATACAATTGCTGGACTCACTATTTATGTGCCAACTGGCGCAACTCTTGAAATTAGTGCAAGTGATATGAATTATATTGTAAATAGCACTACTTTAAATAATATTAATGCAACTGCAACTATTAACTTTACTCATTCATCACAAAAGGTACCACTAACTCTCACAATTAATGTGAAATTAGGTAATGATTATTACAAAACTATTAATGATAATGGAACACTAGAAGATACTACATACAATATATTTGTAAATGTCGAACGAACATATGATGGCTTAGTTGCTAAATATATATATGCTGGCGCAGGTTACGAAAACATTAATTCAGGCGAATCAATTGACAACTTATTAACTGATCATTTATTTAAAGATATAACTGAATTAATAGGTGAAAATGGAGATGCTGTTACAAATGCTAGACGAATTTATTTAAAAATAAATGATAGTGAAACAGGTGTGATTTCCGACTTTGTTCCAGTAGCAATGGGCTTTATCAATGGAAATATAAATGATGAGAATGTTAACAATTCAAATAACCCTAACTACTTAAGTGTAACTACTGGCAGTTATCTAACATATGATTCTAATTCAGACAAACTTACAGCAAGTGAATTAACAACCATAACAGAAACAAGCATAAATCTATCTACTAATTCAGGTAATGATTTATGTAGTTATGTGCTACACATTATGCCTTCTAGCGATGAATTTATCAATTATGCAGATAATATGAATGGCGAATTTAATGGCACAAAATATGCTTCAATGTTAATTAATGATACAGATCCTTCTAATGAATATAGTTACACCAAAACTATTGGTACATTAAAAGATATGACCAATGATGTTATCTATGTGAGATATAAAGAGTCATCATCATTAAATTACACATATTTACCTCTATCATATGAAGAAACAACTTATACTTACTCAGGCAGTTGGATTGAAGAGTCATACACTATCACATTTAAATATAACAATTCAACCAAAACGATATCTATTGATATTGATAGAACTGATGGCACACTACACGATCAATTTATTTATGATTTAGAGATATACTTAGAGGGTAAAGATACTGCTAATAAATTACAATTAGCGATATTTAATATGCAAGCATATTCTAAATATTCAATCAACGAAGATGAAGTATATGGTGCTACATCTATTAATTTGACAGAAAATGAGCGTTTGATTATTAATAGTATCGATGGTTCATCATTAAATCCAACTTATTCGCTAAAAACGGATGGCAGTAGTTATTATTTTGTAGGCAATGGAACAAGACAAAATATTACAAGCCCAACAAGTAATAAAATATATAGTTATGAAATAACAAACAATATGCTAACTACTCGTGCAGTTGGGCAAATTGTTCGCTCTATTAATGTCTTTGAAGTGAAAATAAATGAATATTACGTAGGCGATGTTAGTTACAAGATGAATATTCAACCTAATTTTGTATTTAAACTAAATGATGAAGAATTTATTAATGATACATACGAAACATCTTATGTATTTGAAGTAGAAAACCTAAAACCTAACAATATATTCACTTACGAATTAAATTTAGATACAGATTTAAAACTTGCTTTATTCAATATTTCATCAAATAATAATGTTGGTCTATCAGTTGTAAGAATCAATCCTATAAATACAATAAACAACGTGTCTGTAAGCGGTTCAATAGTTACGTTTTATTGTGATTATTCGGGCGAATTAGTGCTTCAATTAAATATTGATACTGAAAACGGTAGTTATACAAAATATTTAGCGATAAATATAACAGGTTTTGCAACATTAGAATATATCAACAATTTAGGCGAAGATAGTATTATGGTAACAACTGGCGGACAAGCGTTCTCATCAGGCGAAAATGTTGATCCTATTAAAAACGTATCGACTAAACAAGAAGGTGTCGGTATCAAAATGACAATACAAACACAAACAGGATCTGTTGAACCTATTTATAACGAAAGATTTACTATTAAATTCGATGGTAAATATATAGTAAGTCCTAATAGCACTTCAATTGATGTTGATGCACTTCAATGGGATAGCGCTACTGTTATAGCACTAGAATACAACGAAACTCTTAACGATTACACTACTGTTAAATTGACATTACCAGATGTGCCAGAATCTTCTAGTCCAAACTACGAATATTATTTAGTTAGTATCAAACTAACAATAAAATATGTGGATGGAGATAACACAACAATTTACTCAACAGATTATTATGTAACATACAAAGTATACAACGAAAATAATGTTGAGGTAAATGTAGATGCTATAGTCAATGTTGATGCAGATTTAGCTAACAATAGTCTTCCATTATTCTATTTTGCAGAAGAATATACGACAACGCAATATAAATTCGTAAAATATTTAGGCGAAACAAAAACAATCTATGTTGATGTTTATTCATTAGAAAACGGAGTCTATACTAAAATTAATGGTGAGTATGCTCAATCTAGTGATGATGAAGATAAATTCATTAAAGGTATTGATGAAATAATTTTCAATGGCCAAACAATCAAGTATCAAAATCAAGAATACACTATTGGTATCAGTGAAAAAATTGTAAACAAAACAGAGGATTCTACATACAAGACAACATTATTTACATTAAATCTACAAGATGTTGAAAGATTTAAATCATATATCACTGATAAGACAATTCAATTTGCAAATATGAGCGGTTATAATTCTTCTTATAGTCAATCAGGCGTTACTTATAATGCGGAAGATAATACATTGACATTCCCACTTGTTCACATAGGTTCAGGTGTATGGGGTATCGAGTTAGGTACAAGTAAATTGTTTACTAACGAACTTATTGCAGATTTAAATATAATGTCAGCGGGCTCAGCAATAAACACAATACTGGCTTATAATGGCACATCAGGTTTTAAACTTACTACTGATAATCGAATCTCACCTACCTCATCTATGCAATTATCCGAAATATTCTTATCCACTTGGATATCTCCAAATAATGGCAAAACAGCGACAGAAATTGCAGGCTACTCAGTAATAGGCGTAGTAACTAAAGAAACAATACCAGGTGATTGGACAACTGCAGGAACTAATGGAACACGTGGTGCACATATTGCTACAATCAAAGTTCCTACTGGCAATGATAGCGTAACTATATACTACTTATATCAAGCGACTTATAAGAGTACAAGTACAAGCGACTTATATGATTTATCAGCAATGTTCTATTATATAGAAAGTGATAGCGGTACAATATTCGTACCAAATTATAGTTCAAGTATTGAGTATGATGTATTCAGAGTGAAGTACGAGAATGGTATAGATTCAACCCTAGACTTAACTAAGAAATTTTTGTATTTGAATAATATTCCTATAACATTAAGTGATGATAATAATTATCCTACGGCATCAAATATAAATGAAATTTCTACTGATTACACAAATATATCCGATGATAAAACTGATATAACAGCATCCAACAGTTGTTTAATAAACTACAAGATTGCTTATCCTAATGAGACACTATTGTCGATAAAATATCAAGTAACATATGAAGGTATCACTGTTGAATTTAGTGTGGAATTTGTATTGCCAAATGGACAATTAAATAGTGAAGATGAATTGCTAACCAGCATTTTCCATAATTTAACAGAAGATAATATCACTACTATTGCAGGAACTGATGGTCATCCAATAATGTCAAAAGATGACATTCTAGCATTAAACAATGTGTACTTACTAGCAGAAGATGAAGAT
>CASFFJ010000149.1 GCA_949293915.1 uncultured Christensenella sp. | reverse complement strand
TCTGATTTATTATTTTATTTAAAATTATCCGTTTAGCTATATCATTTGATAAATTTGTACAATATTGTTTTTCGTGCAATAAGAAGTTGCCTTCCAGAGTAAAACTTATTGCTGTATACAATTTAAAACTCTGAGTAAACAAAATAATTGAAAATCCGAACTTCTTACTTCGCGATATGATACCACTGCTCAGTGTTATATCACCTACAATAAACAGAGCAAACAGATTATAGCAGCTCAGTTGAAATTTAATATTACCATCTTTGTCTTTTATAACAACGTTATCATTTTTAAATGTGATTTTTTCACCCTGGTGCGTAAAAATAAATATTACTTTTTTCTCTAAAAAATCCGGCTTGGTTAACATAATAAACTCCTGTCACAACTTGGTTCGTAGATACAATTTTTACATTTCTCAATATTTACTGCTTTGTATTCTTTCATATCAAATTCCCGAATTTCTTTTATCAAACCCCTAAAAGCTTTATCCATCTCAGGATTATCTTCCGGCAATTTTATATCATAATTCCGGTTATCTTTTATACTGTGAAATCTCAGTTTTTTAACCTTATATCCCATTTCCATAAGGGCATAATATTGCGCATATAGTTGAAAAATATATCCGTCATATATTCTTACAATCTTATTTTTCCTTTCTGTTAATACACCCGTTTCTGTATCAAAAGTATCAATTTTCCCCGCAATATTAAATTCTGAACTAAAAACATTCATACCCTGCAATATGCTTTTTCTGGCAGAATAACTTCTGTTATCAATTGCTTTATGGGCATTTGTTCCTTCAGTCTGGCTTGTCGATTGATACAAAGATTTTTCCATTGTCCCGTACAACTTATGAAAATAAATTGATACGGGACAAAAGATAAAATCATTTAAGTATGATATCAATATGGTTTCTTCCATTATTTAACATCCCGGGTCTGTACATATGCAAGCCAATCAACATTTTTTATAGCATAATCTATTTTCTTCCCTTCTTCTGTCTGTCTGATTCTATCAAGTAAAATCAAACCTTTTCTCGCGATATTATATGCGCCGTTTGCGTCAGCATTTTCCGGAAGAGTGCCATTTTGCAGTCTGGAATCATAGAAAAATCCTTTTTTATTTTTTACAGGAGAAAGAATATAATCCTCTTCACTGCTTGTAACACTATTTCTTAATTGGATAAGGAGTTTAAATAAGATTTTAAATCCGTTAAAACCATCTTTTTCTTCTACTGCATTAAAGAATTTAGAATCTGCTTTTGTATTAATTTCTTCCTTTATATTGTTATAATTTATTCCATATCTATCAAACAAACCCTTAAATTCATCTGTCAGATTTACCATAATATTACACCATTCATTATTTAACTTAGGGTTCCTAAATGTTCTTATTCTCTCGCCATAGCTGCATACAGTCCATTTCTCACGTTTACCGGATGGCTTACGGCTAAAGTTTCTGTAATCAAAATCAAATTCAAAATACCTTTCCTGATTATTAAATCTTATTGAATCGAATTTTTGTACAAAATCTTTATCCACACAAGTTAAATCAAATAAATTTACAAACCCTGTAACAGGATCTATTTTACTCGTACACCATGCCGGAATATAGAATATTAAACCTTTCTGTTTTGTACTGCTTATTTCTTTACTTGTAAGCTGATATGCGTTCAATACACCGCCTTGCTCAAACTTGTTCTGTAAAGACTTGTCAACAAGATAGCTTAATTTATCAATTAATTTAGTTTCAAACTTGTCATATACTGATTTTTCGACTTTTTTCCTTAAATTTTTAAATCCGCTGTTTAAATCCTCCAATACAATAACAGCATTATATTTGAGCATTAATCCTGTAATTTCATACACCACCTGACTCATATACCCTTCTTTTAACTCTTTTATATTCTGAATTGTACCCCAGGATTTTCTCGCCAGATCTCGTTCCTTTTCCTTTCTATCTAGCAATTCATGATAATTTGTCTTTCCGATTGTATTTAAAGAACGCTGTTCAATAATTTCTCCTTTGCTGTTAATTACGCATATATACAGCAAGTGTCTTTCACCTCTGTCTATACCAATTATATTAATATCTCCGGTATGTTTTAGCTCATTATTTGCAAAATCATTGAACTTATTTATACCTATGGCTTTAAAATTCAACGATATTGGAACATGAAACTGGAATTTATCCAGAGTATAACGTCTATCCTTGATTAAATCATAATCAAATACACTCTGCTTTTTGGGATTATTCGGATTCTTATTATCTATCGGTACATTTTGGGGGTGAGTTATTTTAGATTCTATACTCTTTTTGCGGTAAAAAACTTCTGCTCCGCCGTTTAACTGGTAAACTACATTTTTTAAATTATCTTCATCAAAAATAGCTTTCCAGTACATCGTGTGCAAATTCGGAGTGCCTTGGGAATACTTTGAAAAATCTTTGTTATAAATCTGGAATAAATACAATTTCCCTTCTTTAACAAGCTTATTTATATATTCTTCTGATATGTCAGTAAATGATATTTTATACCCCTGCTGCTCAACCTGTCTATAAAACTGGCTTATATCCTCATATTTTTCTGTATCAGAAAAATTAAAATTAAACTTTGACCAATCTTCATGCTTATTTATTGATTGCTTGTAAAAATCTATAAGTTCATGACAAAATTTGATGTCAAAATTTTCTCCTTTTTTATGTAAACCTTTTCTATAATTAGATAATAAATCTTCCGAAGGGTTAAACTCATTTATCCTTGCTTTGGAGAAAAACACTTTGGGCAGCATTTTATTTGCCCCGGGAAGTAATTTATACTCTATTTTTTTATAATATGACTGACTTTCTTCCTTTTTATAATTAACAAATATTTTTCTATTATCTTTATTAATTATCCCAAGATAATATTCTCCGTCTTTAATAAACAGTGTTCCTAAATTTGCTTCTTCTTTATTCAAGTCCCAGCCGTCTAAAAATGTTGGACAATCAAAATTCAATTTAAATTTTTCAATTGAATATGGTTTTTTAGTTAAATAATTTCTGGTCTTATTATATACAGATATAATTTCATTTAATACATCATAATTAAGCGAGTTATAAAAATCCAAATCTGTTTCTGCTGCTTTATCTTTAGGAATAAGGTATTTTACAAACTCTTGCAGATTTTTAACTGCATCAAGAAAGTTTTTAATACATTCTATCGCGGCCGTATCTTGCAACAGTTGTATTGATGTTTCGTCATACTCTCGCTCCAAAACAGGCAATACTGTTTTATATGACTCATCTATCTTATCAAAAAGCATATTAACCGTATTAATTAAATAATCATATATTTTAGAACCATTTCCGCTCTCTGCATCATATTTTTCGATAAGCTCTTCTATTTTATAAATTGAAATCTCTTTTATCTTTTTTAATTCCTTTTCTTTATTCTCTGCATACTTATTTGTGCCGTATACAGCTTTCCCGTTGTATGTTTTATCATACTCGCATTCCAGCAAATGATTTATATAGCCCCATTCTTTGTATACATTCTGGCTGATTCTGGTCAAGGAAGTATCATTATTAAAATAAATTTCTTTTGTATTGTAATCTTTAATATTTTCAAGAACAGTTTGCAGCGGCCGGCCTTGAAGGAATGTCTTTGCAAACAAATCATAATAATTGTTAATCATTTCTATTAACGACTTATCTGCCGTAAGAATATCAAATTTAAAGGATACAGATGTTGTATCGCTTAAAATTTGTTTATACAACTGCTTCAATTTTGGAATTTTAATCTTTGTATCCTGAATATACTTATTTACAATTTCATTAATTCCTTGTAATTTTTTACCTTCTTCTGCTTTCCCTGCTATTACAAGGTTATATTCCTCTATCATACTCTGCGGTAAAACTTGAGAATAATTTTCCACTTTAGAAAAATACTTATCACAATCGAGTCCGAGATTTTCCTTAATTAAATTTTTAATATCTGGAATATTTTCTAATATTTTATTAAAAGCTTTAATATTCTTTAAATATACGGGCAAATTTTCATCAATAAGCCTGTATGCAATAGCCGTATGTTTAGCTTCGTTTAAATACATATTTTTCCTGTTTGTATCAAACCCTGTAAAGTATGTCGTAAATTTCTCAAACACTTTTAATTCCTCAAGAATTTCTTTATCTTCGGAATTATAGTTCTTAAGATTTTTATTAATCATATCTTTGCCGAACAGAGTCGAGTATTCCGGGTTTTTAGTAAAAGTTTCTGAAATTATTTTTCTAAGATTATCCTGTATTTTGCTAAATTCTTTTTCTTCCTTATCCGAGAGATTTTGATAATTAAATAACTCTCCATACCGGACTAAAAGCCGGTTAAAGTTTTCATCTTCAAAATTCTTTAAACACTCTTCTATAAAATATTTGTGATATTCATCATAGTATTTTTTCACTTTTTTATATATAAGTGCCTTATTTTCATCATCGCACATTATTCGTTCTTCAAAGTATTTTTTAGTTTCTGCCTGCGGCACAAGTTCAAATCTCAATGTTCTAGAAATTTGTGTTAAATTGTGAAACTCATCGAATAATTTTTTCATGTAATTCCCCACCTTTCTTAATTTGGAAATTAGATTATATCATATTTAATTATCAGATTCAAAAACTGAAAATTTGGACATATTTTATAATTTTTTGTGTAAAATGTGTTATAATAATAGTATCACCCCGGTTATTAATAATTTTTATTTTATTCGTATTGCACATTGTCAGTTTAATAATATTTTTAACTCCAGACAAACATCAGCATGCCTCATGCTCTTAAAATATATTTTACACGCCGGATTATTCACATTTTTTTAACTTAATGGCAAAAATACAAAAAAAATAGGAAATTTTACTATATTATTAAAAAATGTTTACAAATCCACACCGCCTGTAGAATCTAAATTTAACAGTAAATCTTTTTTTGCAATAGGGCTAAAACCCAATGATTACGTTAATTAGAAAAACTACATTATCTGTACGGTTGACATGCTCTAATAGAAATTTTATAATTTTTAGAAAGGAGACATTGCGGATGAATAAAAAATATATTTGTACTGTCTGTCAATATATCTACGATCCAACTGAGAATGATAATGTATCGTTTGAAGAGTTACCGGAAGACTTTGAATGTCCAATCTGCCATGTTGGCAAGGATATGTTTGAGCCAGTAGAAAATTAAAATTAAATAAGATTTTGGAGAATTAATAAGTTTTGGGATGGGGCAGTTTCAAAAATTGCTCCAGAGAGGATTTTTGATATGCAAAATAATATAGAACAAGAAAAAGTAATAGGTATAAGTTCAGCATCCAAATCATTCAAGGGGATGA
>CASFFJ010000148.1 GCA_949293915.1 uncultured Christensenella sp. | reverse complement strand
AGCTTGGGTTCACTTAGTCTACCAAAAGAAAACCACCCACTAAAGGGGTGGTTTCTTTTGGTAGGATTGAGTGGACTCGAACCACCGCTCAAAACCACTAAAACGCCCATTTTATCGGCAATTCAAAAAATACAAAAATAAAATTAGACTCAAATTAAACTCAATTTTATTACAAAAAAAACACTATGATAATTATTACTAATAAAAAAGAGAGTTAAATTAACTCTCTTCTAAAACTCTTAACTCTGACTCAATTCGTGCTAACTGATGTTTAATAATCAGGTCTTTTTCTTCATCTTTAGCATAATAATATAACAAAGTTTGCAATCGTTTTTTTTCGGCTAGTAAATCTCGCTTAATATAACTTTTTTTTCGTTTTATTACCATAAAACAAATAACCCCCTAATAACACCACCAGCAGTAAGACCAACCAGCACTAACAATACAATAAGTAACAATGCAATAAGACAATAATACCACTTAGAAGTAATAAATAAGTGTATAGTTGTAATAAAAACAGAAATAGTAGTAATCAACGCAAGAACTAAACCTATACAACCCAATACTATAGCAGTAAACACATTGCTACTTAATGCTTCAGCACAATATGGCAAAAAGCAATAACTCAATAATAAAAAACACAAACTAATTAAAATTTTTACCCAATTACTTAAGCTTCTTAACATACACTCAAACCTAAAACAATAATTCATCATCAGATAAATCAGCAACTTTCTCAATACTTAACTGAGTTGAATTATTATAAATATCTTTCTCTATAAATTTATTTCCGAAAGAATCAAACCTAATTATTCGACCAATTCGCCTGCAAAAAGCCTTATAGATTTCAGGATCATGTTCCTGGACATCTTTATATTGTTTTGAAAGAGGCAAATTGCTTATCATAAAAACTGTATCATAACACGCAAATTTAACTGTTCCTAGACCACGAAGTTGAACTGGATAACGGTCAAGCAACTTGTTTAAATAAGTAATCTCAATCTTTCCAACAAACTCATCTAAAACCAAATTCTTCTGACTGCTGTAATTAGTGAACATTGATTTATCATAAATATCAACGCAATAAGTATTATCAAAACCTAATTCATTAAACATAAAACTTGTTTTACCACTCCCAGGAGGACCATAAACATAAGTAACCTTAATATCTCGCAAACACCGACTATATTCTTTTTCAACAACACTTTGAGCATACTCACTCAATTGTCGCTTATACATAATACATTGACTCGGATAAATTTCCTGGACCTCTTCAAAAGGAACTTTCATTTTAAGCAATTCAATAATCTTAAGCAAATCAGTTCGCTGGCGCTCTTCAACAAACTCACCGATTTCGTAATAACCACTAACACGAGTATCAACTTTTGAACAATAATCTCTACAAGCAGTTTTCGTTGAACGCATTGGTTTAAAATGACAACCATACGGCAAATGTTCTTTAAGCCAATTAAAATGCTTTGCGTTTTTAAAATCTAAAAAGAACTGAAAATGTATAATTCCAGATTCTTCACCTTTTTCTCGCTGAAAAACTGCATACTTTAAGTGACCAGCAACATACATTTCAGTCAAAGCTTTTAAAAACTCTTCATCAGTCATTTTAGGGTGATTCCAGGTCCCGACCCAACATCTTACTTTTTGATTGCTCTTCTCAGCGTTTTGCTCATCAACATCAACTTCGGCTATCTCAAATTCTTTCTTCTCTTCCATTTTTTACCACCTAAATTATATAAAAGACAACCACAAAATACAAAATTGATGAGGAACGCAGTGGTCTATAGTAATACTATGCGACCACTGCGTTCCTATTTGTATTTTTTAAAATCAAAATACTATGTTTTTTACATTTCAAAATTTTCAGTATTTTCGACTTTTTTATCAAGGAACAATTTATATTTTTTACAAAAACTTTCTAACACATTAAAATTAAAATCAAACATATCAAATTTATTGTCAGAAAAATCTTCTTTTAATTTCAAAACCGATAATCGCCATGACTTACGCCTAGACCATTTAACTTTACGCAAAACATACTTAATTCGTTTTTTTTCATTAACAAAATCAGTTTTTAAATTAAGCAAAATTAAAGACAACTCAAAATCTTTTTTTATTGACTTATACATAGATTCCTTTAACTCTTCGCTAGGACACTTACGCATTTTGTCTACAATATCAACCAACTCAAATGTATTGATAAGTAATTCTCTCAGATTTTTGCCTTCCACTTTCTTCAACCTTCTTCTTGATTTTATTACCATTTTTTAAAGCATAAATTTTACCATACAATTCAACTAATCTACGCACAGAAGCCCTAGTTCCATTACAAGGTTTTAAACGAACATTACTATACTTTTTATTTAACCCATACAAAAATTTGAACAAAAAAAATTCAGTATCATAATAATCCATTATATTGTCATTAAAAATATAATCCTGGGCCTCAAATTCAACTTCTTTATTACCATGCATAAACAAATCATAATCACTCACACTTTTAAAAACACGATATTTCCAATGTGTTTGTTCATATTTAAGCTTATTTCCAACTAATTCAATATCTATATCATAAGGTGCTATTACAAGATGAGCTAATTCTCGAATTTTAACATCAACATCAGTAACAAAATGACTAATCAATATTATAGTTAAGTTATTGTGTCGATGGAGTTCAAAGAACTCCAGAGTAGATTCATGAACACCACCTTTTTCATAACCTAACATAGACTTTCTTGCAGGCCAATACTTGCGAGTTTCGTCTAATATTATAGTAGAACCATAAGGAAAATAATCCACTTCAAAATCTTCATTTTTTAGACCCATTCTAAAGCCAGTAGTAAAGTGCGGAATATTTAAGTTGTTACTACTTTCACTTCCGCACATAAATATGTCGCTATAAACAAAATGGTCAGTAGGTATTTTAACCTTAGAATAGCCACTATAAGACTGAATTCTATCATTATATACTTCAATATCATCTTGCCCATTATCCATAGCCTTAATACCCATGGCAACAGCTAAACTTGTTTTCCCAACACCTGTAGGACCAACAATTAAAATAATCATAACTACTGTTTCTTCTTTGTCTTACTATAGGCTTGATAATAAGCGTTAATACGCATTTTTTCACCCAAATTTGCAGGGAATAATCGCATTTCCTTATCGTCAACTAAAGTCGCTAACACACATATATAAGTAGGGTCTTTGTTTTCATCGGTCGGATTCTTTTGAATTTCCTCTACTAATTTATAATTCTTCACACAATCAACACCTAACTTCCTGGCTGTCATTACAGCGTCATAAAGTCCATCATTATCGCTAAATTCAACAGTGTCACCATTAAACACTGTTACAACGCATAATTTACGCTCACGATAACGAGTTTTAACAAGTGCCATCTTGATATCTTTAGCAATATCGTTTAAATCTTCTCTAATCTTAGTTTCATTTGTCATATTTTTTTACCTTCCTTATTAAAAAAAATTATTAGCCAAAAGCACTCTGGTTGCCTTATTTGGCTTGGCAGGGGATAGATTTTTTTTTAAGTTGTTCCCCCCAACACAACTATATTATTTCTTACGCTTTCGAGAATATTGCGACTTATATTTGCTATAGTAAGCCTTAGCAGTATCTTTGAAACATTCACGATAACCAGCACGATAAGCCTTTTGTACAGCAGTTAGTCCATAACCTTTAACTTCAGCATTATTAGTTAAACGAATATCATTACGCATTTCGCTCGCAAATTTATCATTTTTTTCCTTTGGATTAAGCAAAGTTACAGGTCTGCCTTTTCGATTGTAAACAAGAATAGCCAATTTTAATTACCCCCTTATTTTTTTTCTAAATTTATAATAATATAGTGGCACGCAGTTTAATTAAACCACTAATTATTAGCCTGATAAACACTATCAACTAATTTAAATAGTGCCGTGCACTCATGACGAGAAAAATATGTATACCAATAACAAATTACACCATCTCCACCTTTAGTTATTAAACGAACAATTGTATTGGAATCAGTAAATATAAATTCAAAAAACAATGTATCAGATTGAACAATATCACCAGTTGAGCCATAGAAATTATAAGTTAAATGAGCTGTTAAATAATCACTGCTCCAAGATTCAATAACACAAGGTTGACCATTAAATTCTAATACATATTTTTTAGACAAATCTAAAGAATAAACTTTACTATCTTCAACTTCAATTATATATTCATCAACATTCTCAGTTTTTTTAAACTCCAAATAAGTAAAATTAAAAACTCCATCGTCTATAGACAATTCACTATTAACATTACCTGTCAATATCCCATATATTCCACCCTCAGCACTATAATAACCATCAATTTGATATAAACAATAAACAGAACTAGAAACCAACCCTAATACCAAAATAACTGATAAAACCCAACGAACAGGCTCAAATTTCAATATAAATAACAACAAAATTACAATAAAACAAATTATTGAAAGCGCTATCCAAAAATTATAATTTAAAAACAAACTATCCATTATGCCACCTCACTTTCAACATAATCTATAATAGTTAATTCAGCAACTGAAAAATCACCTAAAGAATCTTCATCAACTCCAACAAAATCAAATGAGTAATCTAAATTATTTAAATCAATAACAATATTCAAAACAATATCATCTTTATATAAATAATAAAATTTTATAAAATCATCACTCAACTTTAAAGTATAAGAACCATTAACCTCATCATCAACGACAATAAAATCTTCTTCATTCAATGATATAACTTGGCGTCCATACAAATAATCTCGTCCAACATAATCACCAGTTAAATTAAAAGTAGAACTACCTTTAATCTGACCAAACATACTATCACTAGATACTTTAGCACCACTAGAAACTACCTTAACATCAATAGAGAAATAACTTTTAATTTCATCTTCTACTTTTACTAAATCTTCACCTGTTACAGCAACCTCACTATATGTCTTAGATTCTTCGTCATACTGATAATAATTAAACATATTACCAAATTCAAAAATTTTAGAATTATCAGTTCCTGCAGGCATTGAAGAAACAGCATTAAAAAGTAAATAAACTAATTTAGTGTAATCATCAGCTAAGTAGTATGTCGTGTCGTAAAAATTAGAAGTAAACCAATTCCATTCACTAGAAGTATCTTCAACAAACTTGTACAATTCACAATCTTTTCTATGTTCATCATTTTTGAATTCCATTAAGAACATACCACTATTTGGTAACTCTATTAAAAAAGAACTATCGAAGTCAATGGAATTAGTGCTACCAGCCGTTGTTTCGAAATCATCAGCGCTTTGATAGTCATAACGCATAGTATTGCTTCCACACACAAAACTACACCATTCGTTTCGATTGTAATAATTCCACCACATCACTTTTTTAATTAAATCATCTTCTTTTTCGTAATTTAAATTTGAATAAACATCAAAAGAAATTTCTTTATCAATATCACTAGCAACATACTGCAAGCCTTGGCTAAAATAATTGCTCTTACTTTCATCAGTAAAATAGTTAAATTTTATCTCAAAAAGTTCAAGCCCACTATTATCTTCATTTTTGTAATACAAAACTTCAATAAAATTTCTTTTTACACCTGTAGAATCTTCCATTTCGCCAGCATTAAAACTACTATTAACCTTTAAATCAGGCTGAGTAAACAAAAAGATAAAAAATACAATATCAATACAAATACAAACGCAAGAAATAATTGAAAATAAAACAATTAAAAATTTTTTCATAAGACTTTCCTTTAATAATATTGGTGGGCGAACAAGGAATCAAACCTTGTAGTATCGGTGGCAAATGAAAAAATGAACTTAAAACCTTTAAATACTAATTCAAATTTCGCCCATGAACCCCTATAAATAGGGGCTTTAAAACTAATCTTTATTTAACAATAAACAAAATACCACATTGCCATCAGCAACCATTTCAGAAGTTATAGTTACTTCAGTTCCTGTAGT
>CASFFJ010000147.1 GCA_949293915.1 uncultured Christensenella sp. | reverse complement strand
GTAGCCTGAAGTTGTTTGCCTGTAAGAACCTGTCTTTTGACCATACCTATCATAGGAAGTAACTGCAAAAGCAACATTTGCAAAGAACAACATTAACAATAAAACTAAAAATTTTTTCATTAACCCACCTTTATAATTCTTTATAAATTATACTAATATTAAATATTAATAACTTGTACAACAAGAGGATTAAACAAACCTTTAAACATTTTGTTATAAAAAAATCAAAATTACTTTATTCATGATACCATTAAAAAAAGTGGTGTAAATAAAATCTAATGGATAATAATAAAGAAAAAAAATATAAAAAGTTTAATGATTTGGTTCATACATTGGTTGAATCATTTTCTTTTGGATTGAAAACAAAAAAGGGTGTTAAAATAACTATCCATAGTAAATTAAACGATACAACATTAAGTGTAAAGACAATCAAAATCCTAAACAAATTCAATATTTATACAGTAAGTGACTTAAGCAAAGAAAATTTAATTTCAATATCTAAGATACCAAATATTACACCAACAACAATTGATGACCTACTTGATTTATTAATTGATGCAGGTTCTATCAAAAATGATACCCCTCGTTTAAGAGATTTAGGTTTACAACCTATACTGCAAAGAACTTTATATAAAAAAGGTCTGTATTTTCAAAATGATTTAGAAAATATAAACTTGAAAGATTTTATCTCTAATGAAAATTGCCAAACATCAGTATTGGATGATTTAATTAATTTTTTGCACTCTAATAATTATTCTTTTGTACAAAAACAGGATAGCGAAAATTTAATATCAAAAAGCGAACTTTCTTCTGCTGCCAAATCTGTGTTATATCGTTCAGGGTTGTTCTACAATGAAGATTTTGAAAATGTAGACTTTACAAAAATATTTTCAACATACAATTGTGGTCCTGCAGCAATAAATGATATTCTTTCTTATATTACTGAGAATAAAATAAATTGTATTCAGTATAAACCAGATTATCATAGATTAAATGAATTTGATTTATCATATGAAATGTTAAGCTTACTATATAAAAATCACATCTATTATTTTGAAGATTTTGCACAGATAAAAATTAGTGATATTCGTCATTTAATAGGTATTTCTATAAAACTCACAGATTATATTATAGATTTTGCTTTTGCACACAATTTTGATAACTTTATTTCTTATAAGAATAAACAACGTATAAATGAACTTGAATTCTCACCCCCGGTGGTCTCCGCACTGTATAAAATAGGAGTGTATTTTACTGATGATAACATAAATATTAATGAAGTATTAGCTGCTAACCCCAATATAGCACCTAAAACTATATTTAGTATAAAAAAATATATTGAAGAATCAAATAATTCCGAAATTCATGATTTTAAATTTGAATCTGATACTTCCCATAAAAGAATCAAATGGGATGAATATCAAGTTGCGTTATTGATAAATACTTACTTACAAATTTCACAAAATAAATTAACTAAACAAGAGGGAAAGACATTTTTATCAAATATTTTACGTTCTCAGGCAATTAAAGAAGGTAAGTCTATTGACAAGTATTATAGAAATGAAAATGGTATTGATATGTGCTTAGAACATATACGGTACATCTATGAAAAGAATGAAAGTGGCTTAAAAAATGTTTCCAATTTAGAAAAGAAAATGGCTGAATTAGAAATGAATCAACCAGAAGAATTTCAAGATATTTTATCACAAGCTTTGAAGATATATGGAATCTCTGATAAAAAAACAGAAACTAATTTTGTAACTAAAACATATTTATTACAAGAGGACAGAATAGAAAAATCCAAAGAATTGACTACAAAAGAAGAGGAGCAAATATTAAGCAATATTGAAATAAAAAACTGTCCTTTTTCTTTACGTGTTACAAATTGCTTATTAAGAAATAATATAACAACTTTGTACGATTTAAAACAAATATCCGAAGCAGATTTATTAGGGATTAAAAACTTTGGGCAGAACTCATTAGAAGAAATAAAAGAATTTTTTTTGAAATGTGAAAATGACAAGGATTTTTGGCAATATATTTTAACAACAAATCAGCTTCCTTCAAATATTGAGTTTGATAATGCAGAAGTGAATGAAGAATTACGTACTTCACAAGATCAATATACTTCTGAACCAACAATATTAACCACTAATATGCCAGATGCATATTTTGAATCAATCTTGAACATAGAAGGACTTTCTAATAAGACACATGAAATTTTTAAATTAAATAACATTCGAAAAATAGGTCAATTAATTCAATACTCTTTGGAATCATTATTTTTTGAGGCTCCTGAATATAAAGAGATGTTAAATAATATTATGCTAAACGACGATTGTATTGTTGACGCTAAGTATAATTTTTTTGATGACGATATAAGAATTATAACAAATTACTTAAGGTCGAAGGGAATTGAATCTATTCCTATAAAAATATCATTTGAAGATAATAAAAAATTAATGCTTTATACACTTGAAGAAATACAGCAAAATGGTTGGACGAATATTATTTTTGCCTTATTAGATAAAAGTTTTGAATTATTAAAACCAAATGAAAAAGAGGTACTCTTTAATAGAAATGGGATTTATTGTGAACCCAAAACATTAGAAGAAATAGGGTTGATTTTGGGTGTTACCAGAGAACGTGTGCGACAAATTGAATCTAAAGCCATTGGTAAGATAAAGAAATTCTTAATTTCGAGTGGTTATATTGACGTAATAAACTCTATGACAACTATACTTTTAGAAGATGTTGGTTCTATATATAAAATTCGCAATATAGATGGAATGAAGAATTATCTCAAATTAATTAATAAAATCAATAATTTTAATTTTATTATCGATGAAGATTTTTGGTGGTTATCATTAAAAGAAAATTGGTCTAAAGAAATCAGAGAACAATTATTTAATATCTTAGAAAGAGACAATAAATTTATAGGTTCAAAAACTTTATTTAAAGATTATTTGTGTGAAATTTTAAAACAACATCTTAATACTAACACGGAATTCCAGAAAGAAAACTTTAATTCTATATTAGAAGATTTTATGCAAGATTTTATCCACAATTTTTTAATTAGAGTAGACAATGAAGATAATTATAAAGTTGCTAGAAACAAAATAAGAAGTAACTCTGGTAAAATTAAAACAGATAACCGTAATGAGGAAATTATTGCACTTTTTGCAAAAATGTATCCTAATGGAGTTCATTTACCAATTGATAAGGATACTCTTTTAAAAACAAATCTAAAACCTTTATTAGATTCTATTCCTTACAAAATGTCAATTAGAACACTTAGTGATGGAATTTTAAAAAATTCTTCAGATGTTATCTTATGGGATAAAGGTCTTTATATTCATGTTAATAATATTAATATTAAATGGTCTGTTGTTGATGATGTAATAAACGAAGTTTTATCGGAATTTGACAGAGGTTTGGGACATTTCTCTATAAAAAAGATATATGATAAGCGTAATGAAGAAATGCAATTTGCAGGAATTCCAAATCCAGATGCCTTGATAGGATTGATTACTTATAAAAACAATCCAAGAATTGGGCATCGAAAATTGGAAGTTTTTGATACATTTGACGATATCCCAGATGATTTGAGTAAAACTGAAATTATAGAAAATTATTTAAAAGCCAAAGGTGATTGGGTATCTACAAAAGACATGCAAAAACATTTTTGCGATGAAATAGGTTGGGAAGATTATCAAATTGAGCAATATGTTGGTAACAGTATCTATGCAAAAAAAGATACAAAATTAGGTTTTATACATATTAAAACTCTTATTGCCAAATTAAATAAACAAAAACTGCAAGAATTACTTGAGTTATTGTATAATCAAACAGACTTTTCCAAAGAACCTATCAAATTAGAGACTATAAGACGTTCTTCTTTCAATAAAACATGGATTGAAATTTTGGGATGTAATGTAACTGGTAATTTTATGTCTGATTTTATTGATAGTTTAGCTATTAAAAATCTACCATTAATTTTTTATCAAGGGTCTGCTTATCCTGAAAGTTACGAATCTGAGGATTTAGTTGCAAAGTGTAATATAAATGAAATTTTAAACCTATATAATTTAAAAGCTGTAGATAAAGTATATTCAGAGTTTAAGCATTTTGATAAAGATACTCTTATTAAAATTATTAATTCTGATATTAAAATAACAACTGTATTATTTGGTAAATCATATGAAGGAATTTGTAATTATTTCTATACTCACAATATTCAAAATTTAGGGGTGTTGTTATTTTTCCCATATAATTCTATTGAATTTAAGAAAAAGTTTTCAAATCAAATGATAAAAAAAATAGTTGGAAATATATACAGTTGGGTCGAATCCTTTGAATTAAAGCAAGATAAAAATAGTGTTACACCAAGTATAACAAACATTTTCTGGAGTTAATATGTCATTTAAAATGCTTTCCTTAAAAGATAGATATATTACTGAAAAAAACGATATTCCCAATGAGTTTTTTAATATGGTTTTACCTGAAGCCGTACTATATAAAAGAGCTGCAGGATTTTTTTCAAGTTCTGCATTGATTTCAATAAGTAAAGGTTTACGGCATTTTTATTATAATGGTGGAAAAATTCAATTAATTGTATCACCAATATTATCGAAAGAAGATTGTGTGGCAATAGAACAAGGGTATAAAGCAAGAGAAGATGCAATCCAAGAGGCTTTAGTTAAGGATTTTGATATTACAGAAATATCAAATGATGATGGTTGTAACTTCTTATCGTGGTTAATTTATGAAAAACGTCTTGAAATTAAAGTTTTAACTAGAAAAGACAATAATTGCGGTATTTTTCACGATAAATTTTTAATATTATATGATTCAGATAATAATAAAATATCATCTAGGGGTTCTTCCAATGAAAGTCAAACAGCTTATGAAGATAATTATGAAACTATTGAAGTAGATTTCTCTTGGGATACTTCTTTAAGCAATAGAACTGAACAACGAGAATTTCAATTTGATGAATTATGGAATGGCGAAAGCAAACAATGGATAATTAGTGATTTCCCTGATGCACTAAAAAACAATTTAATTCAAATAAGAAAAAAAATTCCTAGTTTTGATGAATACAAAAAGCAAATTAGAATTCAGCAAATAGAGTCTGAATGTAATTTAAAAGAGAAAAAAGTATCTATGCCATCTTGGCTTGAATTAAGACCATACCAAAAAAAAGCAATATCTTCTTGGGTTCAACATCAATGTTGTGGAATTTATGAAATGGCGACAGGCACAGGTAAGACCATTACAGCAATTTCTTCTATGGTTAAATTGCTTGAACAATATTTAAAAATAGGTACAACTTGTGGTGTTATAGTAGTTGTTCCTTATAAGGTTCTGGTTGAACAATGGACTGATATTTTAAAATCTTTTAATTTTTCTCCGCTTTGTTGTTATGATTCAACTAAGTCTTGGATAGACAAAGTGCATTTGGCTATTGATTTATTTAACAATGGCTATAAGAAAAATTTTTGCCTAATAACAACAAATAAAACATTTGCAGAACAACCATTTCAAGAATGCTTGTCAAGAATAAAAAAGGACTACATATTCTGTGCAGATGAAATGCATCATTTAGCAACAGAAAAAGCGATTGCATCTTTACCTCAAAATGCACGATATAAATTAGGTTTATCTGCAACGCTAATGACAAAATATACAGATGAAGAAATGGATAAATTAAAGGAATACTTTGGTGGTATAATTTATGAATTTACAATGAAAGAAGCTATTGGAGAATTTTTAACACCATATTATTATTATCCAATATTTGTAGAATTAACAGGTGATGAATTGGAGCAATATTTAGAAATATCAAGAAAAATATCAAAAGCTTGTGCTATTAATAATGGTGATTTTTCTGATAATAATCTTGGATTAACTGCATTATTGTCACAAAGAGCACGTTTAATTGCCTCTGCTGAAAACAAAATTGAAAAATTAAAAGAATTCAAAGATATTATAAAAGACACTAATTACAATTTATTTTATTGTGGTGATAAAATAGAAGTCAATTCAAATGAAAAGTTTATTAGCAGAGTAAATAAAGTTTTGCAAGATGATATTGGAATAAGCATTCAAAAATTCACTTCTGAAGAATCAAAGAAAGAAAGAGAAGAAATTTTAACATTATTTGCAAATGGTTTCATTCAAGGGCTTTCTGCTATTAGATGTTTAGATGAAGGTGTTGATATTCCTCAATTAAAAAGGGCATTCATTTTATCAAGTGGAACAAATCCTAAAGAATTTATACAACGTAGAGGTCGTATATTAAGGAAAGCGGAAGGCAAGAAATTTGCAGAAATTTATGATTTTATAGTATTTCCTATTTTAGATAAACAACGTTTAGCTTATTTGTCGCCCGAGGAGTTACAATTTGAACGAAAAGTTATAGCTAGAGAATATGAAAGATTAAAAGAGTTTGCAGGGCTTGCTATTAATGGACCTGAAGCTTATAACAAATTTTTAAATATGTGGGAATTATATTCAAGTGGAGAATAGAATATGGAAAATATTGAAAAACGAAAAGCTGAATTAGAAAGTTTAATGCAAGAGTATGAACCAATCGTACAACGAGCATGGGTACAAATCGCACAATTAGAAGGTGACAATTCTTTAAGACAAAATGAAAAAATTGGAAAAATCAAGGATATAATTATGCAAGAGGTGGCAAATGATAATTAAAAGTATAACTTTAAAGGACTTTTTTAGAGTATATAGTGAGATAAAAATATTATGCTCTACTGATAGCGAAAAAAATGTTACTGTTATAAAAGGAGATAATGGTACAGGAAAAACAACAATGCTAAGTGCTTTCCACTGGGCTTTTTATGGTAATGTAATTGAGCCATTGACTACAGATGAAATGCTTAATAAAAGAAAACGTAGCGAAATGCAAGAGAATGAAACGAGCACAGCATCTGTTAGAGTGGAATTAACAGACAAAGGAATAGATTACATATTTTTAAGAGAGCAAGAGTTTAGAAAAAACGGCGATGGATCTATTTCTAAAATTGGAGAGCCAAAGGTTCTAATTACAAATTTATCATCAACGCCACCTAGTACAATTAATAATAAAAATTTTTTTGAAAATATAATTCCTAAAAAATTAAGTGGATTTTTCTTCTTTGATGGAGAACGTATTGATAGATTAGCAAAAATTGACGGTAAAAATGAGATAAAACAAGCAATTCTTGATTTGCTAGGATTAACTAATATTAATAATATTAAAAACTATTTAAATCCAATTAAGATGGAATTTAATAAAGAATTAGGCAAACTTTCTGCAAATACTGAAACTGCAGATTTGACAAATAAACTAAGCAATGTTTTAGAAAACATTGAATACAACAAGGAACAGCTGGATAAAATTGAAATGAGAATAAAGGAATATAATAAGGTAAAAGAAGATTGCGAATCTTATTTAAAAACTCATAATGTAGATCAAGTGAGAAGGCAAGAACTACGGAGAGAAGAATTAGAAAAAGAAACTAATTCAATAAATAATACTCTTGCAGATGATTCTTCAAGAATTTTTAAACATATTTCAAAAAATCTTAAAACTTATTTAATTTCCGATTCCTTTGAAAATATAAGTGAATTTCTAGAAGATAAAAGACGAAAAAAACAATTACCATCTGATATTAAAGAAACCTTTATTAATGATTTACTAGAATCTAAAACATGTATTTGCGGAAGACCATTAATAGAAGGTCATGCAGAATACAATACAATAAAAAAATTGAAAGAAACTGCCGGGAAACAAGAATTAGATGACTGTTATAGTAGATTAGTATCATTTATTAATTATTCTGACAATAAGACAATCAAAGATTCTTTTTTCTCCGAAATATATCAATATAAACAAAAAGAACATGTTGGTGCTGAACGGAAGGCAGAAATAAAAAAAGAATTAGAAAAGATAAAAAAAGAGTTAAATTCTTTTGATGACAGCTTAATTCAAGCAAAAGAAGAACTTTTAGAACAAGCCAAAAGTATGTTGGATGATTTAAAAATAAAACATTTTCAAGGAAAACAAGCAATCGAGACTCTTAAAACAACAGAAAAAGATTTAAATACAAAAATATCTAAAGCAGAAGATAAATCTAAAGGTGCTATTTTGTATAAAAAGGCAAGTGCTTTAACTTCTGATTTGGAAGCTTTAACTAATCGTATTAATGAATTTTTTATTGATATTACGCAACAAGATATGGATACAAAATTAAAGGAAGTTTTTTCAATTTTGACAAGAAAGCAAGATCGAGAACCGCTACTTTCTAAAAATTTTGAACTACAAATTGTTAATAAAGAAACTCAAAAAAATCAATTACTATCGACAGGAGAACGCCAAATTACAAGCCTTTCTTTTATCGGTGCAATTGTTTCCTATGCGAGAGACAAATATAGTATGGGTTTAATGTCTGATTTCTCTGGTGGAGACTATCCGATAATAATGGATTCTCCTTTTGGAAATTTAGACCCAACTCACAAAGAAAATGTGGCAAAAGGTATACCTGCATTAGCAAGTCAAATCATTGTCATTGTTTCCGAAGGACAATGGAGTGGTGTTGTCTCTGATAGTATGGCAGCAAAAGTAGGTGGAATTTATGAGATGTCTGATGGATATACTTCAACGCCTGATAGTGAATTTACTGAAATTAGGAGGATTTCATAATGAAAACTTCATTTAACAAACCAGAAGCATATGAAAAATATTATCAAATTTTATTAAGAGATGCTAAATTCTTTACTACGTTAAAGGATATATTTATGTTAGCAGCTGTTATTGGATTCAAAAATAAAGTACGATTGCCTTTTGCAAAAAGTGGAGGTGATCCGATTAAAGATCATATTTTTGGAGAAGAAGATTTCAATATAATGGATATTATTGCAATTGAAACCACTCATGATTTAAATATTCTGTTATCAGAAAATCAAGATGAAAAATATAAAATGATTGAAGAATATGCACATGCGGGTATTAAATATATTGTTGATAATATTTTTATTGGCGAAGAAATTCCAAGCAAAGATAAATTTTTAGAATTTGTTTGCCAATATGCACCTGAAAACAATGCTACAAGGCAAGTTGATGTTTCAACAATGTTTAGCAATATATTAAGCGATTTGTCTTAACAACTTGCAATACAGCATATTTGAATTATACTTAAGTATATACTTAAGTAGGTGAACAGAGATGAATTTTAGGAATAAATTTCCAGCAGTCAGAGGAATGCAGGCAAATAGGGAATATTATATTGCGATGATTCCTTTGGGGTTACTAGAGAAGATTTTTATTGATAATAATGAAACTACAGTAGCAAACTTTAGAGCTCAACGTAGAATTAACGAATCAAGAATTCCTGAAATAAAAAAATATATTTTAGAGAACAGAGACACTTATGTGTTCTCTGCTCTCTCCGCATCAATAGATGGCGATTTTGAATTTATACCCTACAACAATGGGGATATTGGTGAATTAAATGTTGATATGGATGCTGTTTATTTGATTAATGATGGACAACACCGTAAAGCTGCGATTCTCGCAGCAATAAAAGAAGATGAATCCTTAAAAAAGGAAACTATATCAATTGTATTTTTTAAAGATATAGGTTTAGAAAGAAGCCAACAAATGTTTACAGATTTAAATAAATATGCTGTAAAACCATCAAATTCGCTAGCTACTTTATATGATTCAAGAGATGAAATTGCAATCATTACTAAAAAAGTTATTGATACTGTTGACTTCTTTAAAAGATATACCGACAAGGAAAAAGATAATTTAGGAAAGAATTCATCTAAATTATTCACTCTAAATAATTTATATAAATCAAATCAAAGAATAATTAAAAATAATTATTCAGAATTATCTGAAAATTTTGTTATTGAATATTGGAATCAAGTTTCTGAAAATATTATTGAATGGCAAGAAGTCATGAATAACAAACTCTATAAGAAAGATTTGAGAGAAGATTATATAGTGACATTGGCAGTAACTTTAAATGCCTTTGGGCGACTTGGCAATTATTTTTATGAAAATAAAAATTTAAATATGAGTGAGTATTTAAAAAAACTACAAAATATAAATTGGAACAGAGATGATAAAACTTGGTACAAAAGAACAATTAGAGAAGATGGTAGGGTAAAAAATACTGAAGAAGCAATTATATTAACCTGTAATGCTATTAAGAAAAAATTAAATATAGAATTGTTAAAGGATGAAAAACTAAAAGAAAAACACATATAGGTATTTTATGAAATTAAAATTAGATAGTAATAATAAATTTAGAATATTTGAAGATATCGTAAAAGAAATGCAAAAAGTATATTTGCATGATGATAGACCTTGGATGATTGGTTTTAGCGGAGGAAAAGATTCAACTTTACTATGTTGTTTATTATTTGAAATGTTAAAAAAACTTCCTGCAAAGTCATCTTTTAAAAAAATTTATATTGTTTCTTCTGATACAATGGTTGAAAATCCAATTGTAAAAGAATATATGCATGACGTTTCAAATAAAATGAATTTAGCCGGAGCCAAATATAATGTAGAAGCTAAAATTATTTATCCTAAAATAGAAGAAACATTTTGGAGTAAAGTAATTGGGCTAGGATATCCTACGCCGGAAGCACCAGGTTTTAGATGGTGTACTGATAGATTAAAAATTCATCCAATGAATGATTTTACAGTAAATACAATAAAAAATAATGGCGAAGTTGTATTATTGTTAGGCGTACGAAAAGCTGAAAGTAGCTATAGAGCTCAGAATATAAAAAATAGAGAAATTTCGGGAAAACTACTGATTCCTCATAATGATATAGAAAATGCATATGTATATAATCCTTTAACGGAAATTCCAAATGAAATAGTATGGGAATATTTGCTTAAAGATGATGGAAAAACGCCTTGGAATTCAAGTAATAAGTATCTATTTTCTTTATACCAAGGTGAAAATCTAGGAGAAGAACAAAGTGTAATTGGAGAAATTGATAAAGATAAAATTCCTGTAACTGGGAATTCTAGATTCGGTTGTTGGATCTGTACGATGGTAAAAGAAGACAAATCCTTATACAATTTCATAGAAAACGGGGCTAAAGAATTAATTCCCCTTAGAGATTTTAGAAACTGGTTATTAGAAATAAGGAATAATCCAGAAATGCGTGATAAAAAGAGACGTAATGGAAGCGTATATACTAAAAATAACGGTGAAATTGGGCTTGGTCCATTTAATATGCAAGGCAGAAAAATTATACTTGAAAAATTATTAAAACTCGAAGAACAAACTCAATTAGAGTTAATATCTATAGAAGAATTGAGGTATATAGATAGAGTTTGGGAAGATGAGGGTGATTTAACAAGAAGAAGCCTATTAGACATTTATTATAAAGTAAAAGGGAAAAAATTACCTTGGGATGAGTATAAAAAGCCATTGTTTGAAGATGATGTTATTACTAAGGTTAAACAATATGCTGAACAGTTTGATATACCATTTGAATTAATTGCAAAATTATTGATTGAAATTGATAAAAATAAAAACTACACTAGAAGCGCTATTGTAAATAAAGCATTTGATAAAATAATAAATCAAGGGTGGTTGCATCACGATGCAATCAAGGAAGGTATGGAAATAATATATGATAATAAACAAAATAGAACTATATAATTTTGGTTCTTATGAAAATTCTAATATTTTTAATTTTAAAACCAATAAGGATAAAAATATAATTTTGATAGGCGGCAAGAATGGTACTGGAAAGACAACTCTTT
>CASFFJ010000146.1 GCA_949293915.1 uncultured Christensenella sp. | reverse complement strand
CTAACATTTTTATCTGAAGATATAAACACACAAGATAGAGAATTATTAAGAATTTTAGAAAAAAGTTATATGGATTTTTATTCTAATTTAAGTAAAGCAGAACAAAAAGCTTTAATTAATTTAGCAAATCCAATAGAAAATGAAGTAATTTTAGGAACAGATGAAGATGGATTTATTACATACGGTAAAAGATTAAAGTCAATTGAAGGTTTGACAAAAAAGCAAAGAGATGAATTATCTGCAATTATAGAAGAAAATTTATCAAAAGAAGATTTTTATGAATTATTCTCAGAAGTTCAAAATAATTATAATGATGCGTTAATAGAATTTAATTCAGAAGATTCGCAAGTTACAGCGGATTTTAATAATGTTAAAAATTCATTGTTACAAGGATTAGAATCATATTATTCATTTGAAAACATAGATGATTCAATATTGAAAAATTCTATAAGAAATATGGTATCAAATTTGTCATCCGATTTACTTAGTGATAAAGATTTCAAGGTTGATCCGATAAAATGGGTTGATTCTAATTTAATACAACCAATATTGTCTCTTCCAAGTTCAGAAGAACGTGCAAAAATAATTAATGCGTATACTGATTTAATTGAATTTGATTTAGATACTTCAAATATGACAGTTGAAGAAGCACAAAAATATGTTGATAATTTAATTCAAATAATTGCTAGTATTTTGAATAAAGATCCTGTTGTTATAAAAGCAATGTTTGATTTCGATGAATCTTTTATAAGCGAAGAGTTACAAAAAGAATCGGATAAAGTACAAGCACAAGCAATTGAAAATTTTTCTAATATAGAAAGAAGAAGATCTAAAAATAATAAATCTACAACTGATTTTAATTATGAAATTGATAAAATCAAATCAAATAAATCTATTAATTCTGAAAAAGAAATTTTATTGTGGAATAAAGCTTTAGAAAAAGCAATAAATTCCCAACAAGATTTAAATTTTGCAGTTGAAGAATATGATAAACTTGTTAACGAAACAAAAAATGAATTAGAGGAAAGTGAACAATTTTCATTTGGAGCTTCAATAAAAGATCTTGATACAATGTCATCTAAATTTAATCAATTAGATGCTTCATATTCAAAACTTGTAGATAACGATCCTAATACAAATATAAATTTTGAAGATTATAAAGAAATTAATGATGCTCTTACTGGAGTGGAAAATCTTGATGAATATCTGGAAAGACTACAAAAAGCAAAAGGGAATGTTGAAGAAGTACAGAAAGTTTTTGATGATATGGCTACCGCTTTAGTTGAACAAATGGATTTAACTCATAATCTTACTGAAGAAAATGCTAGTTTAACTGAAGAATATTTAAGACAGAATGGTGTTGCAAATGCAAATGCAATTGTTACAGCTAATCTTGAAGCCAACCAAATCAAAGAAAAATTAGCGTTAGATGAAACAAAATTAAGTTCACAGGAATATATTAGCTCTATTTCTACGCAAGTTGGTAGTTTGTTAGAACTAGAAGGTGCTACTAATTTAACATCTGTTGCTTTATATAATATGCTTGGAAATCTTATGATTTTCAATAATTCCAACTTAGATACTAGCCAAAAAATACAAGAACTTGAAAAATTAGCATTAAGTTTTGGTATTGTTGCAGATTCAGCTTTTATGGCTAATGCAAATGCTGAATTAAGTCAAGCAGCTATCAGATCTATAAACACAGGTGATGATAGTATTTATACTAATGCTCAAGAAAAATATTATCAAAACTTGAGAGATGAATATGAAAGACAAATTGCTGCCAAATTTGGAGAATTATCAGCTAATTATGATGGTGGTGTTAGTTCAAGGGACGCTGCTAATAGCTCAGGAAAAGAAGCGGCTCAAGAAGAAATTGATTGGATTGAGCGTTATCTTACAGCACTTCAAGAAAAAAGAGATCAGTTAAGTGAAAAGGCAAATTCATCATTTCTTAGTTATTTAGGTATTTCAGAAGATGATTTAAATAGAGCAAAAGAATTATTAAGCACTGCTATTCTTCCAGGATCAGAAGAATTACAAGAATTAAATGATATTGCTCAACGTGCCGGAGTATCAGTTTCAGAATTACAAAACATGATATTCAATGGGACTGGATATGGTGGAAGACAATCTTATTTAACACAAGTTGTTGAAGCAGATAGAATTCTTTTAAAAGAAAATGAAAAGGCTGCTGAAAAATATAAAAATCAATATCTTGAAGCAGTTGCAAACATTCCTGAAGATATAAGAAATAAGATTGAATCAAATGTTCCAATTGAAGAACTTAATGTTAGTGAGTATCCAAAAGAAGAAGCAGATGAAATTAATAAGGTTATTGACTTACATGATTCATGGAAAGATAAAGAAAAAGAAGTTAATGATTTAAGAAATCAAGGAATAGATGATATTATTGCAAAATATGATACAGAAATTGATTATATAAATGCAAGAAATGAGGCACTTGAAAATTCTAATTCTATAATTGAAGCAGAAATTAGTTATTTAAAAGAATCTGGACAATTAATTAGTTCTGGTATGTATGTTGATTTAATGAACAATACTGAAGGACAAATTGATTTAGCTGAAGAAAGTTTAAAGACTAGAAAAGAAGAATTAAAAGAATTATTAAATGATCCAGATTTTAATATTGAAGAAAATAGTGAAACATATTATGAATTAAGTAATGAAATTTCTTCAATAGAGAGTAATATTTGGGGATTAAAAGAAGCTCAAGAAGCGTACAATAATGAGTTAATTCAATTGCCTATAAATAATGCGGATATATTATTAAATATGTATCAAAGCATTACTTCAGAGATTGAAAGCTGGGGTTCAGTAATTGAAGCTTCAGGAAAGAAACTTGATCAAACATATTATCAAACATTAATTAATAATGGAATGGATATTATTGATCAATATAAAGAACAAGCAGATTTAGTTATGGAAATTATGGATGAATATGAAAAAGGTAGCGATCAATGGAATGATTTATATGATAAGCTAACTGATATCAGTTCTGAAATAAATTCTATAGTTGAAAATATGTATGCTTGGAATGAAGCATTATTGCAACTTCCATTAGATAATCTAAGTGATTATTTAAATAATTTACAACAAGTTTCTGATTCTATTTCTAATGTTATATCAGAATATGATACGGTAATTACTGCTGTCACTGATTTAATAAATGAAGAGATTGATGCTATTAATGAAGAAAAAGACGCTGTAAATGAAGCATATGAAGATAGAATTGAAGCATTACAAGATCAACTTGATTTATTAGATGAACAGAACGAAAAGAAACAATTACAATTAGCACTTGAACAAGCGCAATATGATTTAGAGCAGTTAAGAAATCAAAAGACGAATAGGGTAAAGAATTGCCCACTACTATAGTAATATAGTATATGAAAGTAGCTATATCGGTTAAAGTCATGAGGATGATAAGACCGAGGAAAGATATAATTTAGATTAATTATAATAAAATTAAATAATTAAATTAATAATCTAAATTATATATCCGTAGAGACTGAAATGGTTTATATGGTAACATACAGACCTTCGCTACTCCCCTACTTTACAAATAAAAGGGTGAAGTTACAGTCCGAACTCACATTATAACCTTTAAACTAATGAAATGTGAGAATATGCCAGAAATGACATATCGCCATAAATTAAAGTAATTAAAATAAAAATATGGTCAGTACCTAAAATGTAGGGAAAGTAACAGATTTTGAATTCGAGATGGCGAAATTCAATACGAGTCAGATCAAGATGCCATTCGTGACGCTCAAGAAGCTGTACAAGATGCTGAATATGATATTACTAAATATAAACTTCAAGAGGCAATTGATGCATTAGAAGAAGAATTAGATAATATTAATGAATCATATGATAATCAAATTGAAAAACTTGAAGATATTGCAGATAAATGGTCTGAAATCAAAACCAACATAGAACAAGCTAATAATGCTAATATAGCAAATGATTATCTTGGTGAAGGTTGGGAAGATAAAGTATTATCAGGTAATGATCAAGAAATCTATACAATGTTTAAAAATATGTATCAATATATGAATGATACACAGATAAGTTATAATGAACAAATTCAAAATACACAAGATATTTATGACTTATTAAATAATTATATTGAATCATATAAAAATGGAACTATAACATATCAAGAAGCTGCTAATGGAATGAATAATCTTTTATCACAAATAAATAATAGATTAACTGCATTAGATAGTTTTGAAAATGTTTTAGATTATGTTGGAATTTCACAAGACACTGCTGATAATGCTCAAAGTATATTAGATTCTGTTCAAAATTCATTAAAACAAACAGCAGATGAATTATTAAAATCATTTGAAACATATAATGAAAATTCTGGGTTAATTACGGAATATACAACATCATGGGAGCAACTTACTGATAATGTATCAAGCATTAAAGATATCCTTAGTGAAGTAAAAGACAATTTGGAAGATACTTTGGATGAATTAACTACTATTCGTGAAGAAGCTGAAGAATCTGATGATGACGATGATGATTCACCACATTGGGATGACTCAGATGCAGAACATGGGCCAGGTATAGGATTATCTTATGCAAAAGGTATTGAAAAAGGTCTAGTTGGTTCTAATAGTGACTCAGATCGTGAAGCAAAATTGAAACTATTAGGATTAAGAGAATTAAATGAAGATGAAGTAAGAGCAATTATTCATAAAGGTGAGGCTGTTTTTAATCCAGATCAACAAAATAAATTGTTATCTAATTTTGAAACTGCTTACAATGCTGCCATTCCAAAACTTAATTTAACAAACATACCGGAGTTAAAACAACCAATTTCTTCTAATAATATAACAGTTACTATGGGAGATATTAATTTGCCAAATGTAAGTAATGCGGATGAATTTGCTGAAGCTATGGGATCAAGAATTGGAGTTTTGTTTAAACAAGAGATAGGTAAAAATATAAGATAATTTTTACATAATAAATCATATGAGTCATTACTCTTCTATTTAATTATTGAAAAGTAATGGCTCATATTTATAAGAAGGTGATAGAAATCAATTCTGTAAAAAAAAATTATGATGAGATAATAAAAAATATCGTATCAAGTTTAAGAGAAAATATACAAACACTTATAAATAGAGCAAATTTTGATAAAACATTTAAAGCAAAAGTAATTGGACATATAAATGATAATAAATATCAAATTTTATATAAAGGACAAAAACACACAGTTACAAGTGAAGTAGTATTAACAACAAATCAAATAGTACATGTATGTGCTCCACAAAATAATTGGAGTGAATTATTTGTTTTAGTTTCTGGTGGGACTTCTAGTGGTGGAGATACACCATCTGGTGCATATGTATCTGGAGTAAAAGGTGATAGTGAAACATCTTTTAGAACTGGGAATGTTAATATTACTAAGTCAAATATAGGATTAGGAAATGTTGAAAACAAATCATCTTCTACAATAAGAAGTGAAATTACATCATCAAATGTGGCAAATGCATTAGGATACACTCCCGTAAATCCTAGTGATTCTATATATCAAAATACAATAAATAATAGTCATAGTCATAATAATAAAAATATTTTAGATGGAATTACACAAACATTGATAACTAATTGGAATTCTGCTGTAACACATATTACAGATAAAGTAAAACATATAACAGAAATTGATCGTGGAAATTGGAATGAGGCTTATAACAAAAGGCATCAACATTCTAATTTATCAGCTTTAAATAAAATAAATGATGTTGATGATGAGTTATCTTCCACTTCTATTAATCCAGTTCAGAATAAAGTTATTTTAGCTGCATTAAATAATAAATCAAATTCAGACCATACACATAATTATGCTGGAAGTAGTGAACCAGGTGGAGCGGCTAATAGTGCAGTTAAGTTAGAAACGTCAAGGACAATAAACGGAGTAGAATTTGATGGTACTAAAGATATAAAAATTGAAGCAGGAGACGAAATTATTAAAGTAACTACTTCTGAATATGAACAAATGTTAAAGAATGGAACATTAGATGAAACTAAATATTATTTAACTACAGATGATGAAACTAATAATTTAATTGTTAATATAAGTGGGTTATTTACATTAGCGTTAGAAGGATGGGATTTAGTAGCTTATTATAATGAAGGTGATGAAACGCCACCAATAAGTTTTGATCCTGATACATGGAATTTATATTATGAACTGCCAGACGAAACTACTGATACAGAAATAGAAAATATAGAAACGGAGGGAGTGTAATGGCAAAAGTATTAATAGGAAATTTAAGACCACCTATTGCAAAAACTGATACATTAGGAATTTCAAAACCAGATGGTACAACAATAGGAATAGATGAAAATGGTACTCTCTCATCTCTTGTTAAAGCTAGTGGTTTAGATATAACTGACACAAAAGGTTTAACTGGAGAAGAAAATTCTGAAACAAATACACAAGCATTGATAGATGCTATAGCAAATAAAGTAATAAATGAACTTGTTTCAAAAAATATGATATCAACCACTATTGAAGATAGTGGTGATAAGGTAGCTTCTACGAGTTTAGTATATCAACTAAATAATAATTTAGAATCAAACACAACTGCAATTACTGAACTAAATAGTGATTTGCCTATATTAGTAAAGACGATTCAGCTTG
>CASFFJ010000145.1 GCA_949293915.1 uncultured Christensenella sp. | reverse complement strand
TTAATTTTTCATTAAGATTATCTATTTCACGATTTACATTTTCTACAGAATTTGCAATCCAATCAAATTCTTTACTAAATTCATTCTTTGTTTTACTTTTAGTATTAGTAGAAGGTGAATCGTAAAATCCTTTAAACTTTATTCCGTTTGCAGTTTCATTTAATAAATTAAATTGAGCTTCAGTAGAAGCAGCAAGTTGATTTAAATATTCTCGTCTTTTTGCAACACTATCTTCTCCATTCATTGCTGCTTCTGCATCAAGGACAGCATTTGCTTTAGCTATTTCAGATCTAACAAAATCCCAGTTAGCATTTGTAGAATCAATAATTTGTTGTTCAAGTAATGCTACAGCTTGTTCTTCTGACTGCAAATTGCTTATTGTATTTAAAGCATCATTAGCAACACTAATATACATTTCATTAAGTTGTGCTTGTGTTAATGCGTCATAGGCTTCCCTATTTAAAGTAAGCTGACCATTTTCATCATATAAATATTGTAAATATTTATCATCTAATTGTAATAAACTTTGAACTGTTTCTAATGATAAAAATTGATTTTCTTTATATTCTTCAATGGCTCCTGAAACAGTTTGATATGCATTTCTAATAGAATCTAATTGTTCATGGATTGGTTCAGCATCAATAATTTCATACTCAGTTGATATTTTGACAGCTTCATTATACATTTCAATAGCTTCAGATGCGGATTTAGCATTTTTGGTTACTTCTATAAAGAATTCAATTTCATCAGAAGTGTCAATGCTATTAATGTCCATAAATCCAGTTAAAACATCTTGATCAATTTTTCTATCACTGGTTATGTTAGAAATTACATTATTTAAACGTTCTTGCAATTCTTTTTCATCAGCAACTACAAAATCAAGATTAATTTTAATATTTTGTCTATCAAAATAAGATTGAATTTCATCTACCATATCAATATAATCTACATCAGACATATCAATCGGTTTACTGAATGCTTTACTTAATTTGTCTTGTATTTCTTCAGATAATTGATTTATAGGATATAAATATATTGATTTTAAATAATTATAAACTGCATTTCCATCTGTAGAATCAACAGTATCAGGAAGAGATGAGATATCAAAATTTTTAAACAATTTAGATATTCCAGCTTGTAATTCTGCATTTAATCCATTAAAAAGTGGTTCAGTTGATAAAGAAGATGCAATTGCACTATTAAGATCTGAAAGCTTTACAGTTAAACTATCTTTATAGTTTTGAATGTTATTTGATGATTGTGTATATAATTCATTATATTTATTTACAATATCTTGATCACTTTCTAAGTTTTCAACATTATAAATCATACCCATAATTCCATCTTCATTTTTACCAACTGATATTCCATAATCAAAACCTAAATAATCCAATGCATCCTGATATTGTTTTTGAGCCTCAGAATTATTAGCATAAAAATTAGATGATTTTAACAGTACATCTCTAGCTTCATTTAATTTTTCTTGTATCTTTGTTTGCTCTTCAATCTTTTTATTTGATTTCTCTAAATCATTATAATAATCTTTGTAAATATTAGGAAGATTGTCTGCTATTTCTTGATTAGCTAATCTTTGTTGTGTTTCAATTAAATTATTTAATGAACCAACAATAGAATTCACGTTCCCATCTAAATCAAGTATAGCATTACCATTTTCATCAACTCTTGTTGATAATGTTGGGAAAGTATCACTCAAAGAATTACTCAACTCTAAAAATCTTTCATAATCTTCAGTAGATAATGATAAGTTTTTATTTGTAAGTAAATCAACTCCTTGAGCTAATTTTGCATATTCTTCTCCGTAATCATTAACTGCTTTCTTTTGATTAGAGAATGAAGTGCTTATTTCTTCAATTTTATTTTTAGACTCTTCAGCGGCTTTTGCTAAATTCCTTTCACGATTAATAACATTATCTAACCAATTAATAAAACCAGTTGCTATTAAAGAAACTAAAATACTTATTCCTGCTGTTAATGCAGCATTTGCTACTTTTGCTGAAATAGCTAATGCTTTATATCCAGCACTTTGCATTTTTGTTAAAACAATATTAGTTGTTTTAGCTGAATTAGAAGTTTTAGTTGCCATGGCAGACTCTATATCTGCTTGAATATATCCTTCTTTTGAAAGTGTTGCTCTAATTTCTGCGTCTGCAATTTCATCTGCTTTCATTTTTGCAACAGTTTGCTCTATATTTAAATTTTTATATGATTCAACAAGATTGTCTATAGAACTTGTATCTACAGATTTACTTTTAAATAAATTTAATATCAAACTTTTTATAATATATAACGATAATACTTAGGGAATATTATTGTTATATTATTGAATCGCATAAAAATTTAAATATAGCTTATAAAAACTATATTTAAATTTTGATTAGATAATTATTTATTCTTTATTTATTTCATGTTTATGTTCTTTCTCATAATAATCATCATCTACAATTTTCCAACAATAAATTTCTGGTTCAACAGTATTTGCTACAAACCCATTCCCTCCAGAATTTAAATAAGAATCTATTAAATTTTCTAATGCCTCCAATTCCATTTTTGTAATTACTTGACTTTGATGATGGACTGAATATATTTCTCTTATTCTATCTTTAAGCCTAGCTATATTATTTTGATCAATTTTTGATTGCATATCTAAAATCATTTGTGCAACTACATTAATGTTATCTGTTAATTTTTTAATTTATTTTATTAATTCAGTATCAGCTTCTTTATAATGCTCTACGTTTATGAGTTGATTTTCTTTTAATATATCAATTTCATCAGTCTTTTTTAATTTTTCTTGCATATCACTAAGACCATCAAAGATAGGTTTAATCCATTTTTTTAATAAAAAATTAACACCAATTAAAATGATAACTGCTAATACTATCCAAAAGAACCATTTTGGAGCCACAATTCCTAAATTTTCTAATGTTTTTAAAAATAACTCATACATTTTAATAGCTTCTCCTTTTTACATCAACTTTTTACTATGTGAAATTATTGCAATTTCACATAATTACTAGAAACATATCCTTTAATTCCTTTTGATGTTTTAACATAATACCATTTTCCTGATTCTTTTAAAATATTAAGTTTATCATTAACATTAAGTACAGTAATAACTTTACTTTTTGTGCTATTAGATTCTCTTAAATTTAATTTATAACAATTATAAACTACTCCAGTTAAATCAGTTACGTATTTATTATTTGTAGTAAAATATCTTCCTTTTATATCTTTGTACCATAATTTGTTTTTAGTTATCCCAACAACTTCTACAACATCACCATTTTTATAAAAACTTGTAATGTTTGAATTAGTAGAAGAATCAGGAGTTTTTCTTACATAAACACTAGTACATATAATTTTAACTAGTTTTTGAATTTTATTAATGTTTGTTTCAGATGAAGAAGATGTATTAGATTCTGTTTCGTATTTCATATTCATATCCAC
>CASFFJ010000144.1 GCA_949293915.1 uncultured Christensenella sp. | reverse complement strand
CAATAATAATAAATCATTCTTATTACCTAAATAATTATAAGAAGTAACAGTTCCATAATCTGATAAATTAGTTGGTTTGGCAATTTTATAAAATCCATTTATATATTCATTAGATTCTATACTTTTACCTATACAAGACACTTGTAAATTTTGCCCTCTAGATATTTCATAACCAAAATCATTTAGATTTAAATAACCACTTTTATAATTTGTTATTAATGAATTCATATTTTTAAATTCCTCGCAATAATACCCTGCATCTGTTCTATTTTTAGTAAATAGTTCTTTATATTTCGGTAAAGTATATCTTGAAGTATATGAATTATTTTTTAATTCGTTTTCTATCAATTCAAATATCTTGTTTTCATTCATTTTAATTTGCTTTTCTTCTCTAATAATTTCTTTTGTAATATTTTCTATTGTAGAAATTATTTTTAAAGAATCCTTTCCACTTGGAAAAGGAATAGAACAATCCAAAAATCTAGTTCCTGCATGTCTTATAGTTGCACCTCGTGGAACCATCAAATCTAGTTGACTTTTAAAATGATCAGTTTTCATAAATGAAAAAATATAGTACTTGTTTTCTTTCAACGGCAATTTATAAAAGGCACTAGCAATCATACAATTTTGGTAGTCATCATCTAAAATGCAACATTCTCCTATATTAGAATCCTTAGATATTAAGATATCACCAGATTTTAAATTTTGTTGAACAAATGCATTATAATTCATAAATTCAAATGATTCTTTAGAAGATAAATCAACTGTATAATTATCTTTATTGGCAACTCTTGTCTTAAGAAACTTATAATCAGAATTTCTCATATAATTATTACTACCAATATCAATTCCATTATCTTGTTTATTTAATTTTCTTGATAGTAATTTCTTTAATTGAAATGTATTTTTATTAGGATATTCCAATAACTGTAATTGATGAGGTGATAAAACAAAATTATTTTTAATTACATCATTATACTTAATCATAATAATCACCTATTTAATCTAAAAACAAGTCTTTTAATTTTTCTTCTTGACCTAAACACCACTTTTTAAATTCATTAATTGTATCAGTAAAATCCTCATCTAATTTTGGATTTCCATCTTCATCAACTTCAATATTAAATGTTTTATTATCAATTTTATACACGGGATTAAAGTATTTAACTCTCTTTGATGTTCTAACCTCATAACCTATATTTTTTATGTCTTTTACAAAAATCTCATAATTTTCATTTTGAAGCTTTTCTAATTCTTTTTGTTCAGGTTTATAAGCTACAATCATTGTTGTATTTACACCAGTATCAGCAAAAATATCAGGCGGCAAGTCAAACAAAGCAACTACTCGCATATGCTTTAAAAGCCACTCCCTTGCAGCATTCCATCTATCAACAGAAGCAATTGAATTAGATAATATTATACCCATTCTACCATTTTCTTTTAAAATTCTATATGCATTTTCAAGAAAAACAAGACCTAAATCTATCCAATTGCCACTTCTTGCAACATTCCATAGTTCATACATTTCTATAATATCTCTATCAGCATCATTTTTAGGTTCATATTTTCTATCTTCACCAAATGGTGGATTAGTCAAAACCACATCAAATTCTTTAAGTTTTGTTTCATCTTTCCAATTATTCCAATTTCCATTTTTGTGCAATTTTGGATTTAATTTGACTAATTTATCACGATCATCAAATTTCCATATTATAGAGCCTTTATCAGGCTTAAAATCAAGTTTTGCATTGCCATCTCCATTAAGTAACATATTTAATTGTGCTAAACGAATCATGTCGCTATCGTTATCAACACCGTATAAATTATCGTCTGTTAATTCTCCATGAGAATTAACATAAGAAACAGACAAAAAGTCAGCAATTCCAGATGTTGGATCAATTATCGTTTCACTTCTTTTAGGATTAACTATTTTAACTAAAAATTCAATTAAATGTATTGGTGTAATAAATTGTCCTTTATCAGTTTTAGAAAACTCATTAGCAAACTTATAAAATACCAATTGATACAAATCTGTTTTTTCTGATTTGACAAAACTATAGTCTTGTAATTGCTCTACTATTTCACTGATAATTTTAACATGCTCAATTTTTTCCCAAATTATTGTTTCACTAATGGTCCTATTTAATATATAATGATACTCGCGTGATGCTTCTTTGTATAGATTTTTCATTCTTTCAATAAATGCTTGTACATTTTCGTCAGCTAATGTATAAAATGTCCTCTCTGAATCTGATATAAAAAATTGTAAGCTTTCCATTCCTAATCGTTCTAATGGTTCTTTTTCTTCTTGATTTTTATAAAATTTTAAATACTCTTTCTTATCAGATATAGCATTAACTTTTTGATTCTTTTTTTCATCATATATTTTTAATGCAAGAGTTTGTATCAATATTTCATATCCTCTTGTATTTTTCATTCCTACTTTGTCAATAACTCTCAATATATTGGAAATACCATCTGTTAATTGTTTACTGTAAATTCCGCTTATAATTTCCAAATCATCAATAGTTCTTCTTGAGCGATCAATATAATATGAGTTTATTTTCCTCTTTAATTGATCAAATGTTGGAATTTTACCATATGAATCTGGTAAGTGTAGTGATAAATCCTTAATTCCACTATCATCACCCTTTAAATTTAATGATTCATCAAATCTTAGAAATAAATTATTTTTCTTTTTAAATAAATATAATCTTTCTGAATCATATATAATTCCAATCGCAAAGCTTGCTTCAATTTCTTTTAATGCAGGTTTTAATTGTTGATTATAAACAATTTCAGTTTCTTTAGAATTTTCAT
>CASFFJ010000143.1 GCA_949293915.1 uncultured Christensenella sp. | reverse complement strand
GCTTGCGAGTTGGCGTGTAAGTGGTTTAAACAAACAGGTTTTATAGGAGACCAAACAGAAGTTGATTATTACTACCAACAAGCCAAGCAAGTTATAGGCAAGTGACAGCAAGCGAAAAAGGAAAAGAAATAAAATTAAGAAAAGGAGGATGATAATGTTAAGTGAAGAGGGGAAAAAGGTAAAAGAAGAACTGGAAAGGTTTAATCAAACCAAACGCAGATTAAGAAACTTGCAGAATGAGCTTATGGCTTGGAAAGATTTAAATAGTGCTTTAAAATCTGCATCTTTAGAAGAGAAAACTATGGGAGGAGATATAGTGCCGTATGCAGAGAAAAGGCTAATTAAAATTCAAGAGCTTGAAGAAATGATATCAAAAACTATAGACGAAGCTCTTGCAATGGAAGATAAGTTTTTAGATGATATTGAGGGAATAGATGTGCTTTCACAAAACTTACTTATGGAGAGATATATGACAGGTAAGCCGTTAAAGCGGATTATACGTGATTTTAATTATAGTGAAAGAAACATATTTTATTTATATAATAAATCATTTGAAGAATTGGCTAATAAAAATAAAACATTGCATTAAATTGCAGTTTTTACTATGATAAAATGATAATGTGGATAAGTGGGAAATACTCCTCCTTTCGCCAAAACAGAAATGTTTCTTATCCACTGATTAGATGATAAGTCCTAGAGTTGACGAACTATAGGCAAAATGAGATGCAGGAATCGGTACGTAATACTGACTGCAAGCAAAAGGCATATCGGAATGGTATGTCTTTTTTTATCGGTTTAATTGGTGCAATTCCAGGCAAATCGACCAAAGGAGAGGATATGAAATTAGTTTTAAGAAAAGATGAAGTACAACTTACTATTGATAGATATGAATTGGCAGAAACAAAACAGATAGTAAAGAATTTTAAACACATTGTTAAGCCATTATGCCAAATGTATGAGGAGGGAAAGTTTGACGCAAAGAGAGTGGACTCAGAAAAATAAGGATTTTATCAAAACTTTTTTTGAAAAATATGAAATTTTAGAAAAAAGAGGTGTGTTTATGAAAAGAGAACTGAAATGTTTAAGATGCGGGTGTCCAATGACTGTTGGCAAACATTTGAAATCGAAATATACCTGCCCAGCATGTCAGAAGGAATATGTCATTCATTGTAATGGGAAATTATCAATAGAAGGTCAGATATAGGAGAGAGATATGGTAAAGAATTTTGATTTAATACAAAAAGATGAGACTACTTTTGAAAACAAACTGACAATATATGTTTATCAAGGTGAAACCATAAATTTAACATTTACTGACTTGGATTTTTCGTTTTCAAAGGCTAATGTAAGAGTGAACAATATATTTATTGGTATGACAACAAATAGTCAACTAGGAATACACTCATCCAAATTAAAAGTTGGAATTAATGACCTTTCTGTTGATTTTTTAAATGCTTCGAATGAAATTGTAAAAACGTTAAGTTATCAATTTGTGGTTAGTCCTGCTAGTCTATCCAAAAGCATAGATGAAGAATTTGCTTCGTTATTCACGGAAGTTGAACTTTTAAAGAATAGAATTTCGCAATTAGAAAGTTGGCGCCAAGAGATAGATAACGAAAGGAGTGGATATTGATGAAAAGTTTTATTAATAAGTGCATTAAAGCTTATGACATTCTTTTGAATGTTGTTTTTATTATATTGCTACTCTGGACAGCTTTTGTTATTTGTTATTACACACTACCAGAGCAAACGAGTGAGATTATAGCAAAAGCATTAAGTTATACCGACAATCCAGAACTTGCAACAACCTTTATGAATTATTTAAATGGGTTTACAATAGGAGCGGGGTTTCCATTATGGTTTAGCCAAAAAGCAATGGTAAGTAGGTATATCAACAATAGTGATAACAAATATTCTCAAAAGTCTACGCAAGAGATACTTGCCGAAAACTTAGAACTTGCCGAGATACAAATTGAGTTTCAAAAAGCAGAGGCTTTAAGATTTAAAGATAGCCCAACAATGCCAGCGAAAGCTAGATTACAATACAAAACATTTTTATCAAAATTAGAAGATAGGGCAAGTGTTGTTGCAAGCCTTAAAGAAAAAGTTGAAAAACCAAAAAAGAAAAAGAGTAAAAAAACGAAAATAAAAGTCGAGCAAATTAAAGACAAATTAGATAGTTTAGTGTAGGTGAAATATGAAAAGAGATAAACAAATAAGACTTATTTCTCTTGCACTAGCATTAACGATTGCTGTTGTATGCACTATTATGATTTTAGGTATACAAATAAATTTTAACCAAGATGATGAAGGATTAAAGATTACAGCACCTATTGTAACAATTGGACTTGTAGCTGTTTTATTTATTTACAAGTTTTTTCGTAAACAAAGCAAGACAAGTATGGTTTTAAAACATTTAGATGCAAAAGGAAAAAAATATAGCCCATATTTAACAATAGCATTCACTTATTTTGATTATATGCTTTGGTGCGGTATATTAAGTTGTTTATGTGGAATTATAAGCGGGATATTGGAAAGTGTATATCAAAAAGTAGTGTTTGAAACTATTCTAAATTGGTCATATGGTTTAAGCAGAATGGCAATAGTTTTTGCTGTGTATGTATTATGCCTCATAATTTATACAATGGGTAATATGTTTGCCTATAAATATCAAAAAGTCGAAGAAGTAAGTGGAGCGGAGGATGAAAGGGTTTAAAGGATATATAAAACTTTTATCTGGAATATTAGTCTTTGTTGCTTTTTTACTTTTGAACCTTATTACGGTAAATTTTGCACCACAAGATTTTTTAAGCGTATTCCTTAACAGTGGACTTATGATGGTTTGCTGGGTAATGATTAGAGATGCATTTGCTGAGCAAGGACTTATTTCTGGGCAGAAAGATAGTGAGGTAAAGGCGACAAAGAAAGAGCATTTAATAACATCAAACGAGATTTCAACATACAAGGAAGATTTCAATATTTGGTGCGAAAGAAAAAATGCGGATAGACTTAAACAAAAGCGAATAGCCATTCTTAGTGGGAGTTCGCTTGTTTATAATAATTATTTTGATGAGAATGGGAATTACATGGATGTTGATGTTCCACAGCAAGAGGCATCAGAGAATAAGAAAGTCAATAAGATAAATCGCAAGAGATATAAAAAAGATTGCAGACTTTTGAACAAAGCACGTTTTGCATATGTTGCACCATACGAGGTGGAAGAAATTTGTGCGAGAGAAGATGTTTCATCAAAAAAGAAACTTTTTGGACTTTCAGTTAAGCATTGGAAAAATGCAAAACTTGTATCTAGTGTTGTTATGTCATTAGTTATATCAGTAATGCTATCTTTTGTTAGTGCTGGTGGAAGGAATATAAGTCAAGCTGAGATTATGATACTAGTATTTGAATTATTGATTATGGCAGGTTCTGCCTTTTCTTTTTATTTTTCAGCGCTCAACTTTATTTGTAGTGAATGGCGTGAGGGATTAATTAAAAAGACAAGAATAATGGAAGAATTTTACCGAAATGTAGTTGGAACTATAAGTTATGAAAATGATATTGAAAAAGAAGATGGCTCAATTGTCGTTGGCAAAAAGATATTTAAAAAACGAGACGACTATATACCACTTTCTAGGGACAAAAAAAGTAACAAAGTGGACAAGACTTTGGAAGTGGTTAAGGAAGAATGTGTTAAACAAACAAATGATATTATGGGTTTTGATAGCAGAGTTGATTTTTTGGTCACCTGTGATCATAACGGCAATTTTAGCACTTATTATCAACCCATGGTTTTGGACAGTGACAAGCGCAATAATGTTATTTTGGGCGGGGCCATTCACTCCAGCAGTACCACTTCAGATAGCACTAGCACTGGCACTGAAGAAGATATACGAGAGTATAAGGAAGAGGAGGCGAAAGAAGAATGAACAGCGGGAATTTGAAGACTCCAAGCACGGAAGAAGCACGAGAGAGAGGAAAGAAGGGCGGAATTGCGAGTGGGAAAGCGAGAGTGGAGAAGAAGAGATTAAAGGAAGCAGTTGAGAGTATTCTATCGATGAAGTATGATAGTGAAACTGGCAAGAAATTAACTGGATACGAAATGGTGGCTCTTGCTTTATTTAATAAGGCAAAAACGGGAGATGTTCCAGCCTTTAATTCAATTCGCGATTTAACCGGGGAGAAGCCGAAAGAGACTCTTGAATTTGAAAGTCAAGAAATAACTGGAATTAAGATTAAGTTTGTTGATAAGTCAAATCGAAGCAACAGAAAAGAGAAAGATCCAAAAATTGTAGGAGACTACACACCGCCGACAAACACTGAAGAAAAGTGAGGATTGGTATGGAAATAGAACTTGAAGTTCCAAAAATCTATGAACCCTCATTTAATGACCTTGAGGATAATTGGTGCAAGAAAAATCTTTGGTATTCTCCGAGAACTTCGTGGAAGTCTTCTGGGCTTGGAAGAATAATATTGCTTTATTATGATGCATTTCCAAATTATGATGTCTGTGTGGGGGTTGATACATTAACAAATGCTGGCGAAGGTGTTTTAAGTGAGTTTCAAGCATATTTGGAAAGCGAAGGACTAAATAACGGTGACTGGGTAATCTCTTCAAAATATATTTTTAAAAAGGGACGCAAAAACCAAATAAGAGTTTACCCGGTTCAGACTAATAAGAAAGATGACGTTAACACAACAAAAAGTAAGAAGCTTATCAGACCGATAAGTCTTTTTATTATGGATGAAGTTCAAAAGTTGCATAGCAAAGAGATTTTACTTAATTGTTTATCAACTTTCTTGCGACAAATGAAAGCTGGACATAGTAAGGTCATTCTTGCTGGCAACCCCGACAGAGCATCAATGTGGTTCGATGAGTTTTATAAGGCAAAATTAAATGACCCAGAATGGACTGTGCTTAAACCAACCTATAAAGACATTATTGAGTGGATACCTGCAGCACTTTTGCACGAGATAGAAGATTTGCAGAAAAATGACCCAATTCAATATAGACAAATTTATCTTGGTGATTTGGATGCGGCTGGTTGGGAGACAGTGTTCCATTCATTTATAGAAGAAGACTGTTATATTGACCGTGATATCTTGATAAAAACCGATAGAATACTTGGTATGAAGTCATTTATCAATTCAATAGTTATTGGTGTCGACGATGCTGAAAGTTCTGATGCAATTGCAGCTTCTGCATTGACGGTTCATAATAGTGGATTTTTAAGGGCACAAGAAGGCTTTTACCTTTCTTGTAAGGAAATGCCAGTAAAACCTGCATTGACTGAACGATGTGCAATGATAATTCAATATTTAGACTATATCAATGCACATTTTAATCAAGAACATACATTGCCAATAATATTTAGTTTTGATTGTGCAAGTGGAATGTATAGGCAAATGTGTGTTCTAGCATCGACTGATAGAAACTATATGAGATGGAGGAATGTAAGATTGTTTGCTTATAAAGATAAACAAGAGAAAGAACATCAGCTTGATTTAATGAATGCGGCTTTTGCAAATGGCACATTGAAAATAGTTAATGTTGATAAATATAGTCCGCAATATAGCAATAAAAAATTAGTAGAGCAAATTAAAGCTCAAAGATATTTGGAAAATGGGAAACTTAATCCAACAATACCTAACGATTTCCCGGATGCACTGCAATATGCAGTTATGATGGTATTGAAAAATCCGTATAATCTTACTTTCCCAGAAAGACGATTAAGATTTGAGCAAGACAACTCAATTGATGCTGTGATTGAGAAAATAAAAGAACAAGATAAATACGGAAGAATTTAAAAAGGAGACAATATGGAAAAGAATAATAATTTAATGTCTGGAAAAGGCGAAAAAGGAAAGTGGATAACAGTTAATGGTTCACATGTCTTTATTGAAGATGGACAAAGTGTGGAAGATGCAATGAATAAGCATTTTTCAAAAAATGGTGAAACTTTCAAATCAAAAAAATATACAGGAGATGCTGAAAGATTTAATAATCTATATGATGTTTATGAAAAACATAGTAATTTGATACAAAAAGGTAAATATAACGATAGCATGACTGTTGACATTGAAGATGAATTAAGAAAACTTGGACTAAATCAAGAGGGAATAAATCGGTTTTGGGAAGATACGGGCAGAGAGAATGTGAAATCTACTGATGATGCTATTAAAATTGCAAATTCTTTGCTAAATAATTCATTATATAGACAGGGTAGTAATTTATCACAAGAAGAATTAAAAGAAAGGCTTAATGAAGCTACAAAAAATAGTGAGAGAGCAAAAGCAAAACTTCTTATTCCAGAAGAGAGAGCAAAAGCAGAAGGAATAAATCAGAATGCTGAAAGAGATAGGTATTATCAAGCAGAACAAGATATAGTCTATTTGAAAAGAGCATTAAAAGGTTTTAACAGATAGTTTTTTCTATGCCTTAACATAAGTTCTTAACTGCGAGTGAGCAGAGAGGTGGAGAGCCCATAAGGATGAGGGGGCGGCATAAAGGAAAATAAAAAACAAAAAAGGAGGTCCTATGGAAAAACTCGAACAACTTAAAGCAATGTTGAAAGAGCTTTCACCTGAAGAAGTAGAAGAATTAAAAGCATTTTTAAACTCTGATACTGAAAACACACCGACTGAAGATACATCTACGACTGATGAAGTTAAAGATGATAATACAGAGAGTGAACCATCAGCAGAAGAAGAGAATGCATCAGCAGAACCATCTACTGAAATGCCAGCAGATGAGACTTCTACCCCAGTTGACGAACCTGCACCTGATGTTAAAGAAGGTGAAGATACTTCTGATAATCCTGTTTCAACTGAATCAGAAGAAAAAACAGAAGAGCCTACACCAGAAGAACAACCAAGTGAAGAAAATGCATCAACTGATGAGAGTGTTCCAACAGATGATTCTGATGAGGAAGATATACCTATGCAAAAAGTAGGTGGTCAGCAGTCAGATGATGATGTTGTAGATAACTCTATAACTGCTGAAGATGGCGAGACACTTCCTGTTGATTATGACCAAGTAATTGATGGGTTGCAAGCCAAAATAACCGCTTTGGAAGCAGAGAAAAAGTCTTTGGAAGCGGAAAATACGGCGCTTAAAAGCAAAGTTGACGGAGTTTTTGGTTATTCGGCAAAAGCTTCAGCGCCAACAAGAGTAAATGGGCTTTATGATGATGCGATTGATGAAATCCATTTTCACAAGTAAACACATTTAAAAAATTTAAACACTGATTGATGTCAGTGTTTTTTTATTAACCAAAATTCAAATTTAAAAAGGAGATTATTATGAGTTTATTTAATTTGAGCAACCAACAGGTTGCAAGAAAAGTATCAAAGACTGTGTATAAAAATCTTTATCAAGATATTATTCACAAAGACGGCTTTGGTATTACTGATAAGTTTGTTACACCAGAACAAACAAATGCATCTATTGTGGACATTTATGTTCCAATTCCAATCAACAATAGATTTAGAATGCGTGGAGCTTCCACAAACGGACTTTGGGCAAATAAGGACAATTTGCCAAATGCTGAAACAGGACAAAGAAAACATGTTCTTTCAAAAAGATTCTCAATTGATATCTTGAAAAGATACGATAGCAACATTGCCGTTTCTGAAGATGAAATTGAAGGAACAAATGCAGCAAACCTTGATGAAGGATTTGAACAAATCTGTAAAGACCAAATTGAACAAGATATTGCAATCAATATCAATGGTTACACTTTTGCATCTCAAATCTATTCTTATTTTATGGATAGTTTTAGTGCGACTCCAACCGCAGCTGAAGTTGAAAAGGCAATTGAGTTCTACACATATAGTTCAGAGAACAGAACTGCCGCTATTCGTGCATTCAAACTTTCAAATGCAAAAGTAAGTAGGGGTGATTCTAAACTTTATGCGGGCTACTATCCAGCACAAGCAAGACAAGCTTTCTTATTTAACACAGTGTTCCTTGTTGACCTTACAGACACTGCAGCTCTTTCTGCAAGTGATGTTGCAACAAGAATGCTTGCGCAAGGTGGTATGAATGCATTTACAGGAGAACAAAAGACAGTTGCAGACTTTGAAAAAGGTTATGTTGGCTGGCTTGATGGTATGCCACTTTATGAAGTTATGCAACAAGTTAAAGATGCAACTTATTACTATCTTGGACTTGATGAGACGACAGATGCGACAACAATCGCGCTTCTTGAACAATTGTCTTGTTTGATTGCACCAGCAAATGCAACACTTCGTGGTCTTAAACCAACATCATTTAAGACTGTTGATGACCCTGATGTTCAAGGTGTTATTATTCAACCTAAAGTTAATATGGGTGTTCGTTGCCTTTCTGGTAACTCTCTTAAAGCAGTATTCAGTGGAACTGGATTTAAAGATGCAACAACAGCTCTTACGAGTGTAACAAGCATTCGCAAAGCTTTGGTTGGTAAATTTGTTCTTCCTAACTTGTCATACGATTATGATAACGATATTGCTTCTGATAACTTCCTTCAAGCAATGGCTGATGGTTCAATGAAACCAGCACAAGAAGGAGTAGGAACAGTTGAAGAGGGAGAATAAAAAACTGTTATTCATTAGGATAGGGTCAGTAAAACCCTGTCCTATACCAATTTATAGAGGGGAATATGAGTGATTTTGAGAAAAACAAAAGTTTAATGAATGGTAAAGGTGAAGATGATGTGCAGTGGATAACTGTTAAAGGTAATCACATACCAATTAAAGATGGTGAAAATCCACAAGAAGCAATAAAAAATCACTTTGCTAATAAAAACAAAGTGAATGATACAAATAATGAGAAAATTAGCCAGATGCAAAGGTTAGTTGATGTTTTAAATAAAATAAAAAAAATAAAGATAAAAGAGATGCATACTTTTATCAAATCACTACAACCGATAAATTTACAAATCAATGGAGATGAGATATTTGCTGAATTTGACAAATTTACAGCAGATAAAAATATATATAAACCCGGTAATTCAGATGTTGATGGATTTTCTTACAAACTAGAACATTATAAAGAATTTCCTGAATTTATCAAAAACTCAAATTATATTAAATCAAAGTCAGAAACTGGGAAATCAACAAAACAACATAAAGGTGTAGATAGTTGGCATTATTTTAGAAAAGATATTTCAACAGATAAGGGTGTTTTTAATATCACAATAAATATTAGGAATAAAAAAAATAGACATTTCATATATGAAGTTTCCTTAAAAAAGAAAAAAACTTGATGCCACAAGAACACGAAGTTCGACCATCAAGTTTCTATAATAAGTATATGCAATTTTAATAAAAAAGTCAATAGATTTTAAGAAAATTTAAAAGGAATTTGAAAATTTATGGCAGAAACAATGCAAAGATTAAATGCAATGGGTCAAGTTATAAGACCGAAAGTGAAGTATGGTGGAGCTCAAATTATCAATGTTACTTATGGCCATAATGGAAGTGGAAAGCTCTATTCTTATTATGGAACAAACAAAAGAGTTGGAGATGTTGTTACGCCAGAAGTTACTCATCCTAAAAGTGGTAAGACATATAAAACTCTTGCAGTTGTTAGAAGCACACATAATGCAGGACAAGGGCAAGAAACAGTAGATTATGTAACTGGCCGACAACCTAATAGAAAAGGGGAATATATAAATCGACCAACTAATCTAAAATGGATTGGCAAAACAGACCAAAAGAGCTTACCGGGGTATTATGAAGGTTGGGACAAAGATGCAAAAGCAGCCTATGACTTAAAGATGGAAACTTTGGGAAGAAATGATATTCCAGAAATGCAAAAACTTTCTTTGTTAAGAGAAATTAAAAAGATTAGAAAATAAGGAGAACAACAATGCCAAAAATATTTGAAGCGCCATTTTATACAGAAGAAGAACTTAAAGAAATGGATGAAAGCGAACTTACATTTCCTTTTTCCACAGAATATATGCGCTATGATGGAGTTAAACAACAATACATTCCAACAGAAGAATTGTTGACAAAGCACGGTATTGATTTAACTGGCTTTTTAACAAGCACTGGAAGAAATACACCACAAAATGTAAATGAAGAATTGGAATATATAAGCGACCAAATTTATACCTGTATTTTTAAGAATAGTGGCAGTAATATAGACACTTTAAAATGCATTGTGGCCAAGAGTATAAGGCGAGGAATTACACCTTTTAGATTTAGACTTATGTTTGAAGAAATTTTATGGAAACAGGCTAGATTCTATGTAAATAACGATGACCCAACAAAAACAACGGGAATTGATATGGAACAAAAGCAATGGCTTAATAAAGGTGTTCTTATAAACGAAGATAGACAAATAGATCCACAAGTTAAAGTTATGTTGATGCAGTTGGGCCTTTCTTGGGTTGGATCTTATGACAAAATGTTTGTGGGGTTAGTGGCACAAAAAAATTGGTAAGGAGATAAAGGTATGAAACTTAAAGATTTTATAAATGAAGATAAAGTTTATACAAAAGTTGAAGAAGAAATAAGAAACTGGATAGAAGAAACGTATCAAGGACTTTCTATTGAGTTTTGGCCACATCTTGAAATAGTGAGAACAAATGCTCTTATTGATTATCCAGAAGATAGAGTTAAAAAGATAACGGAAGTAGTTAATATCAAAATTGGCGATATTATGGAAGAACACGCCGAAGAAATAGTT
>CASFFJ010000142.1 GCA_949293915.1 uncultured Christensenella sp. | reverse complement strand
TTTCATATCTTCGCATATCTCTATAATGCCGACTAGGAATACTAAATAACCAACCTAAAAATTCCATAAATCCCCCCATTTTTTTTAATATAACATATTTAAGTTCTTGAACAAAATAAAATAATAGTTTTTTTCATATTTTGCATAATTTTTTATGTGAATTTTTTTGTATTAAATTTAATTGTTTTAATTTAGTTTTGGCCTAAAATTAATAACAAATTTGCATAACATTATTTGCCACATTTGACACACAAACATAACTTTGATATAATAATTTTGTTAGATAGAATTATTCTTTTATGTATTATAAACAAAAGCGGAAACAAAAAATGAAAAATTTTTCACAACAACAACAAAATAAATTGTTTTTATGGGTGTAAAAAACACTTTGTTTTTTGTTGTTAAAAAAATAATATAAAGCCAAACAACTTGAAAACAAAATGTTTTCAAGTTGTTTTTTTAAAAGGAAAAACACTATGAAAAAACACGTTATAACAAAAACTTTTGGAAAATTTGTTTTAGATGATAACAAACTTAAAAAGTTTATGAATATTTTTGATTTTTATGATTATAAAAAAATAAAAAATGAACATAAACCATTAAACGAAAAAATTGCAAAATCTATTGCAAAAGCAATGAAAACATGGGCCATGAAAAACGGGGCAACTCATTTTTCTCACTGGTTTTTACCATTAACAGGAAAAACTGCTGAAAAACAAACTTCATTTATTGAAGTTTGCAAATCGGGCAAAATTATTGAAGAATTTAATGAAAAATCGTTAATTAAAGGCGAAACTGATGCTTCAAGTTTTCCTAATGGTGGCGAAAGATTAACTTTTGAAGCGCGTGGTTACACTGTTTGGGATTACACTTCGCCTGCCTTTATTAAAGAAGATTTTTCAAAAAACAGAACCCTTTACATTCCAACAGCATTTTGTTCCTACACAGGCACCGCCCTTGATGAAAAAACACCACTTTTAAGGTCAATCGAAAGCTTAAATGGTGCAAGTTTAAAAATGTTAAAATTGTTGGGTTACAAAAAAATTAAATATGTTAATTGCAATGTGGGTGGTGAACAAGAATATTTTTTAATTGATAAAGATAAATTTTTAAAAAGAACCGACTTAAAAATTGTTGGAAGAACTTTGTTTGGTGATAAACCAATAAAATCACAAGAAATCACTTCGCATTATTATGGCATGATTGATGAGTTAACAAGTTGTTTTATGAATGATGTTGATAATAAACTTTGGGAAATGGGCATTATGGCAAAAATTCAACATAACGAAGTTGCTCCAAAACAACATGAACTTGTTCCAATTTTTACCCCCGCAAATATTGCAAGCGACCAAAATCAATTAATTATGGAAGTGTTGCGAGAAGTTGCAAAAAAACACAACTATGTTGCACTTTTTGGTGAAAAACCATTTAAACACATAAACGGCAGCGGAAAACACATAAATTGGTCACTTTCAACAAACACTGGTATTAATTTGTTTGATTTTTCAATGCCTGATAAAAGATTGTATTTGGTGTTTTTTACTGCTATGATTTGCAGTGTTTGTGATTATTACAACTTAATTAGGTTAAGTTCTGCTTCTCGTGAAAATGATTTAAGGTTGGGCGGAAACGAAGCTCCACCAACAATTATTTCAATGTTTGTTGGAAATTATGTTGAATCAATGTTAAACAGCTTTTCATATGCCAACAGCAAACACAAACTTTCGGTGTTAGACACTGGAGTTAAATTATTGCCAAAAACTATAAAAGATTTTTGTGATAGAAACCGAACCAGTCCTTTTGCCTTCACGGGTAACAAGTTTGAATTTAGAATGGTGGGTTCCTCACAAACAATTGCTTGGCCTTGCACTTGCTTGTGTGCTGCAATGGCAAACACTTTAAACAATTTTGTTACAGAACTTGAAAAAACGCCTTTAACAACTGAAAATTTGTTAACCTTTATTTCAAAAAAACTAAACACACACAAAAAAATTGTTTTTAATGGAAACAGTTACGACCCACAATGGCAAAAAGAAGCTGAAAATCGTGGTTTAAAAAACTTTAAAACCACACCTGACTGCTTTAAAATTTTTGATGACAAAAAAGTTGTTGAACTATTTGAAAAAACAAATGTGTTAAACAAGTGTGAACTAAATTTAAGGAAAACAACGTTTATTAAAACATATTTGCAAAATGTGTTAATTGAAGGAAAAACAATGTTTGAAATGACCCATAAAAACATTATTCCTGCCTTGTTTGATTGCATAAATAATTTAAAACAAACAAAAAACAAAACAAGTTTGGAACTATATAAAAAATTTGAAAAAACACTTAATTACTTGTTTGATTACAATAAAAAATTAAGTGCAGAACTTAATGTTTTGGAAGATGCAATTAAAAACCTAAATTTAACAGTGTCTGTTAACAAAACGCTTGATTTAATGAATAAAATTAGAACAGCCTTTGATGAAATTGAAAGCTATTTTCCAAACAACTTAAAACCATTTCCAAACTATAACGACATTTTGTTTGAATAATTTTTAACAACTTTCACATATGTTATTTCACAAAATTTATAACACAATTAAATTGTTATAATGTTTACAAACCAATAACAAAGCAATTTAAAATTTTGCAAAAAAATGTTATATTTTTAATGTTTTTGTTTAAACTAAATAAACAAATTGCAATTAAAACTTTTTAGTGTTATTTACTTTGACAAAATCATTAAATAAATATACACTTAGTATAAATAAATATTATATTTATTAAAATAAAAACAAGGAGAAAAACATGAACAAAATTTTAAAATCTAGCAAATTTAAAGTGTTTTGTTTGGGATTGTTGTTTGTTTTTGCACTTTTAACACTTAGTGCATGTGGCGATCCAAAACACACCCACACTTACGCTGAAAAGTGGGAAGTTGAAAAAGCAGCAACAATTTTTGAAGATGGCATTTTATCTCGCACCTGCACAGATGAAAATTGCCCAGACCAAAACAAAGGCAAAGAAACAAAACCAATTACTGCACTTGGAAAAACTAACGA
>CASFFJ010000141.1 GCA_949293915.1 uncultured Christensenella sp. | reverse complement strand
GTTGAAAGATCATCATATGTATTACTTAAAATAGTTTCTAATACGTTTTCACCATAATTAGTACCATATTGAAAACCAAACATATATGATGAAAATTTACCAGGATTAGACCAGTTATTCCAAGGTGGTCTTTGCATATTCATTATTCCCAGAAAATATGCATGTTTAACTTGTTCTTCTGGTATTCTTGGAGATCCTAATTGAAAAAAATCTGCAAAAGGTATATATAAATTACCATTTTCTGTTTTAGGAGCTGTCATACCTGCCCAACTAAATGTAGATTGAGCACCAGCAGCAGCAGAATTATAAGTAGTAGTATAAACGATTTGAAATGGAAAAGATCTATAATAATCTAAACAACCAAGAGATATTGCAGATTCTTTAAGTAAATTTTCTTTTTCTGACATAGATTTATTAGGCATACCAAGATCAAGATTCAAGGCATTGTCAATAATATCTCTAATTGGAGTAAAGGCTACCATTTCGTTTCCTTATAAAAATTAATAATCTTCTGGATCAGATCTTGCCCAATATTTATCTTCTTCATATTGTTCATAGGTATATGCATCTTCCCAATCTTCATACCATGCAGCATTTGTATTACCATCCTCACGATATACTTCTATAACTTCAGTACGAGTATCAGGATAAAGCTTAGCATAAGCATTCAATACAATTTCTGCGTCTTCTTTCGTATCAAATACATTTGCAACTTCATCAGCATCTTTTTCTCTTAAATCATTATCAAGAGTAAGTTTGTTATTATCTTCACTAAATACATTATTAGGATCTAAAGTAACATATAAATGCTCGTCTGGATTTGGTGTATGAAATTTAATTGCATACTTAGTTTCTAAATGATTAAAAGCTTCTGTTTCATACTCATCGCTATCATCATAATCATCTGGATTGCCAGTCATACGATAAGTTCTATAAATACCTGCTTCTCTTAATACTGTTTTAATAATTTTACTAAATTTACTTTCCATTATTATCTCCAAACTTTAATACCAATCATTCATAACAGCTTTATATGGATTTTTAAACTTATATCCAGAAGATGAAGGTTTAGTATTAGGATTATCCCAAGCTGGAATAAATATTTTATAACCAATACCATTATATCCATATTGTGAAGGTAATACTCTAATACTATATCTAGGATCAACCATTCTAAGTGCTTTATCTATTAATTTATTACGCGTATCGTATGACTTTTGATCTAAAAAGCGTTGTACAAGATCAATTCCATCAAAAAGTTTTTCTGTATCATGTGACTGTACATATTGTAAAGCTGCTATAATCTGATTTTTAGTTAAATCCATAAATTTACCTGTTGTACCAGAATTTATAGATTTATTTTGTTTAGTAATAGTAGATGCTTTATCCCATAAATCAATAGTAGGATTTTGATTCTCTTCTTTATTCACAACATTTAAAACATCTTCTAATTGCCAAGCTATAGCTCTACCGCCTTTATCCCAATCTCTTAAATACACATTCTTAATATTTTCGACAGGACCTTTATCCACACCAACAATAGTATATTTTTCAGGTGCTTTTCTATCTTCTGGAGGTAAATTTTCATTATCATCTATAACTGTAAATGGCATATCAATAAAGTTTGGATCAATATTAAGCTGTGGTAAAATCTTTCTTAATAATTTAGGATCTTTTTCATAATCCATTTTACCAGCTTCATCTATTACAGAATCTTTTATTTTAATCTTTGGATTCGCTCTATAACGTTTTATTGCTTCTGGTATACTATAACCTTCTTTTGTTAACATATATACTTTTTGAAGAGCCACGGTATCTAAATCTTCAACATCATAAAATTTCTTAACTTGTTCAGCCCAGCGATTAAAAGCATTTCGCATATGATTCTTTGCAGCATTAAATTCTTCATACCAATCATCAGGGTTTTCAGATTCACCACGCATAACATAATCATATACATCTTTATTTAATGGACTTTTAATAATAGACAAAAATCTTTCAGCTGGCATTTTAAGTATTTCACCGTTTCTAATTACTTGTCTACCATCTTCTAAACGTACAACTTGCTTTGGTACCACTAAAACTTGATCGTTATTTCCACCTTTTTTATCAATACCCATTAATTCAAAAACAATACGATCGCCATTTTTTGTTTCATATCTCCACATTCTACGACTATATAAAACATTTGGATGAATACCGTTAATAATTAATTGAGTAATTTCTTCATCTTTTACTGCATTACGTTTAGATAAATATTCTGAAGGTTCTGCCATTCTACTAGGACGAACCATATTATTAAACTCAGTAATAATTTTCTTATATTCTTCTTTAGGTGTCATTGAAGCTTTACTTTCTTTTTTAGATTCGATAACTTTTTTTAAATCTTCTTTTACAGCATTTAATTTATCTTTATAACCATCATTTGTCTTCATATATTGATTAAGAGCACGTAATGCTAATTCTTCATCTTTATATGTTGAAATAAGGTTATCTACAATTTCATCTTTAGATTTTAAAAGTACTTCATTTGGAATAGTTACTTTATTTAATTCAGATTCTTGTATCATTCTATATCTTCCAAAGCTTCTAATGATAATTCTTTACTTGCACTATTATAATATGCATCTTTTAATCTATTCAAATATCCCATATTACGTAATTTTTTAAATAAAGCATTACCACTACCAAATTCACCTTCTTTTGCAAGACTATCTTTTCTTAATTTTCCTAAACCTTTCCATAATTTACTCATAATAGTTGAATCTTTACTTTGAATAGCCTTTTCAATAGTATTCGTAACATCATTAAAACAAGCTTGTTCAGGTTCATTCATTTCAACTTCTGCATTATTAGGTTCTTTTTTCCATTCATCTTTTAAAACCGAATAAACAGCTGTAGCAACAAGAGGTTCATTTAAATTTTCAGCACCTAATTCAACAGGAATACCTTTTATAGTGATTTTATAATTTGAATTGAAAACTTTTTTTGCAGCTTGTAAATATTTCTTTAACATTTCTGCATTTATACCACTATTTTCAAAATCATATACTAAATGCAAATCAATATCACTTTGTGGATTATAATTATAATTTGCACTACTTCCTGTAAAATAAATATCAACTGGCGCTATTGGTAATTCTAAATATTCCTGAAATTTATTAGCAATATTTAATAATGAATCCTTCACATCTTTTTTTAATCTTTTACCCTCAAACAAATCCGGATTAAGTTCACCATGTGTTTTTTCCTCAGTGATTCTTCCGATTGAATTAATAGGGTATGTACCATTATATAGTGAAGTATCCTGTGCGGTCTGAGCTAAATACATTTCAGGCGCGCCAGCATTGACATATTCAACAGCTTCTTTAGTGCTTTTACCATTCTTTTTTAAGTTATTATATTCAGCTTGAAGCTTTTTTGAAAATTCCATAACATTATTGTTAACATAATCAATTACTTCATCCATAGGAATATTATTATCACGCATTATTTGCTTATTTGTATTTCCTATAGCAGTATTTACAATATCTTCTTCATCTTTATGTTCATCACGAAAAGCACTAATCACTAAAGAATATGGAGAAAATCTAGAATTATTTGATTTTTGTTTTCCAGGTTCTTTTAATTTAACAGGTTCACCACTATTCTTTTTAAGCAATAATTTATTTAATTTATTTTCTAAATTATGTTTTCTATCTAATGCATTTAAAAATGGCTCTTCAGTTTGTCCATTATGAATAGGATGTGTTGGTACAGGATTATTAACGTTTACTAATTGGTCTCTTAAGTTGTCAATACTATAATCTAAACTAGCATCACTATATCCAGTATTAAGACGAAATTGCTTTCTTGCTCTTGCTTTATCTTCAATCTGTTTTATACGTCTATTATATTTTGCTTGTATTTCTCTAACTTCTTCTGGTGAATAACCCAATTTTTTACTATTTGCGTTTGTATTCCAAATTTTTTGTTTGAGTTTTTTTATTTCCTGTGCTTCTTCTGGAGTAAAATCTAATCTTTGATCTTCTAATTCTTTTGTATATTGAGCTTTAGCATCATCATAAACTGCTAGTAATTTTTCATATGTTTTTCTATCACCTTTTTCTTTAGCAGCTTTTAATTGACTTTTTAACTTACGTATACGATCCATCATTACTGTAATCGGTTTTTTATTTGGAATATCAGTATATGCTGGATTTTTATTAGCAACGGTTGTACCATATGTTTTATCAATTTCTTGTGTAGTAAAAATAGTAGGATCTGTCATTGTATCATTAAGATAAAAGGCATATGCTGGATATGGTTCTTTTCCATATACACCAGTTTTAATATTATACCACACATCTCTTAAAAATCTAGGATCACGAAATCTAAGCTTACCTTCAGCTTCTGGAAAAATATATGCTGTATATGAACTAGGTTTACTTTTATCTATTTCACCGGCGTATGTAACAGGATACACATATACAGTATTCTTTAATGCTCCGTTATCTATACGCTTTTGATTATAATTATCTAAAAATTCATCATCAAAATATTCTTTTAATATACTTTCCATAAGCTTTGACTCATACCAACCTGATTTTTGTTTACCCATACTGTTAGGATCGCCTTTTCTAGCTTCTCT
>CASFFJ010000140.1 GCA_949293915.1 uncultured Christensenella sp. | reverse complement strand
TAACTATGAATATTTAGAAGCTCTAGAAAAAGCAGATTTTTGGGCTAAAATTCCGGAATATCCTGATTATGAGATTAATAGTTCAACAGGAGCCGTAAGAAAAATTAGTACAAAAGTTCAATTACCTGAAATGATTTCTTCGGGTGGCAAAGTATATTTTTCGTTATATAATACAGCTTTATATGGTAATACATTAAAAATGAAGGCGAGAGCATATTTGTTAGCAATTACTTTCATTCCAAATACTGAAGTTAATAGTTATAATCAGGTTCACTATATAACTGATAAAAATGTAGATAAATTAACAAATCTTGTTTGGTCAAATCAATCAGAAGCTACTAAAAAGAATTGGAAAAAAGGTATGCTTAAAGATCGTGGTTTAACTGATGAAGAAATTACTGAAATTAAAGATTTAGTGTTAAGTGGAGCACCTTATTCTTATGGAAAGTTATCTAGAAAATATGGTGTACATAGTTTTGTAATTAGTAATCTTATTAAAAACTTAATTGCAAAAAAACAAGAAGAACGTACAGAAAATATGGTATAATTTAAAAAGAAAGGATGAGTAAAATGTTAGGAATGCCGGGTGTATTACATACAGATAAAAACGGTAACACAAGAATGATTGATCTTACTACGCGTTTATTGTGTGATAGGATTATTATGGTTACGGGTACTGTTACAGATGAATTAGCAGAATCAGTTGTTGCACAGATGCTATACTTGGAAGCAGAAGATCAAGATAAACCGATTAAGCTTTTTATTTCTGGCCCAGGAGGTTCAGTATTAGCGGGTTTTTCAATTATTGATGTTATGCAGAATATTAAATGTCCTGTACATACAATCGCTTGTGGTCAAATTGCTAGTATGTCGACAACATTATTTCTTTCTGGTGCAAAAGGCTATAGAAAAATTTATCCTACAACACGCGTTATGCTACATCAAGTAAGTTCTGGTGCACAAGGTAATGTTAATGATATGCTTATTTCAATGGAAGAAACTAAAAAAGTCAATGAAATAACACTCGAACATATTGCTAAGTGTACAGGTAAAACAGTTAAACAATTGAAAAAAGATTTTGAGCGTGATCGTTGGTGGTCTGCACAAGAAGCAATCGAATATGGTATTGCAGATGCTTTAGTAGAAAAAAAAGTAAGTTAAAACAGTATTTTATATAATTTTATAGGGGATTCTTTAATAGGATTCCCTTTTTTATAATAATGGAAATTGATTATAAAAATACTTTGTAGAAAGAAAATGATTGTGTATTCTATATATTATCATAATGTTTAAAGGATAATAATATGGCAAAAGAAGAAAAAACACAGTTAGATAAAGATATTGCAGACGCGCTAAAAATTATGCATAAAAAATTTGGAGAAGATTCTATTCTCACTTTTGATGATACAAGTATAAAAAAAGTAGATGTTATTTCGACAGGTTCACTTAATCTTGATGTTGCATTAGGTGTTGGAGGATTACCTGAAGGACGTGTTAATGTAATTTATGGTGAACCTTCTTCTGGTAAAACCACTATTGCTTTACAACTTTGTGCAGAAGCTCAGAAAAAAGGTTATATGGTAGCTTATCTTGATAATGAGCATGCAATGGATTTAAATTATGCAAAGGCTCTTGGTGTTGATTTAAAACGACTTCTTTTTGCACAACCTGAAAGTGGTACTAAATGTTTTGCTATAGCTGAAGAATTGTTAAAAAATACAAATATTAAACTAATTGTCTTTGATAGTATTACAACAATGCTTACTGAAAGTGAAATTAATGGCGAAATCGGAGATAATTTCATTGGTCGTCAAGCAAAATTGATGTCAGATGGATTAAAAAGAATCACGCCTTTAATGATAAAGAATAATTGTATGTGTTTCTTTATTTCACAGACACGTAAAAATATTGGTCAAATGTTTGGTGATACTGATATTATGTCTGGTGGTATGGCAGCTAGCTTTTTTGCTTCAGTTATTATGAAAATTTGGAAAAAATCAAGTCCTACAGTAGAAAAGGTAAATGGCGAAGATATTGCTACTTCTGTTGAAACTACCGTAAAAGTTACTAAAAATAAAGTAGCTCCTCCGTTTCGTACCGCTAGATTTATAATTAGATATGGTCAAGGTGTATCACAAGCAGAAGAAATATTAGATTTATCATTTAAATTTGGATTACTTGAAAAAGCTGGTTCTTGGGTTAAATATAAAGGTGAAAATATTGCACAGGGTAAAGAAAAAGCCATGCAATGGTTGAAAGATAATCCTGATTTGATGCAGCATTTTAAAGAAACTATTCTTGATTATATTAAAAATAAGAATGAAGAATTAGATTTAATATCTGATACAGAAGACGATGTTAAATATGATTTAGAAACAGGTGAAATTTTAGAGGATGATACTAATGATTAATTTGAAAATAATATTGCAATATATTAAAGAATTTTTCATGGAATTATTTAATATAAAGCCTGTTGAGTATATAACACTTGTAAAGAAAAAGTATACTATTATTTTACCAGTACATATTTTTAAAGAATTGTCTGATAAAAGATATACTATAAGTGTTACAAGTAAAGGTACAGTACAGTTAAATAAATCTGAAAATGGTAAAACTGTATATAAAGGTACTTTGAAAAAATACATGGGTGTTGTTAGTTTTAATACAAATAATACTTGTGATTTTAGATATAATAATTTAAATTTTGATAAGGAGTAATAAAACAAATGAGTGAAATCGGTGGAATTGATAATGAACGTCTTAAATCTTTAATCGAAAGAATTGAACGTTTAGAAGAAGAAAAAAAAGGTATTTGTGGCGATATTCGTGATATTTATGCAGAAGCTAAAAGTGCTGGATTTGATGTAAAAGCTCTTCGTCATGTAATAAAAATGCGTGCTAAAGCTAAAAATGAAAGAGATGAAGAAAAGGCTATTTTTGCATTATATGAAGCGGCAGCCGGATTAGATTAGATTTAGCATATACTATTTGGAAAATTATCTTTGTAGAACGTGAGGCCTCCTTGCGTTCTTATTTTTATAAAGGAAGGTAAAACAATGATAGTAGAAAAGCAATTTATAAAAAGGCGTTTTTCTGAATATGAAAGTACTTTAGGTCCAAAATTAATACTTATTGCAGAAAAACCTTTAAGTAAAGATAGATTAGAAATATTTGATTCTCCACGCGGTATGAATTATTTATCATATTGTTTCAGAAGTAAATTTAAATCGGCTGAAACACATGTTACTTATATAAATGATAGTTTTTCTACATATAATTTTTCACGCGAAGTTTTCTTTAATATAATTCAAAAATATTTTCAAAGAAAGACGTTACATTTTAATGAGTTAATTATTGGTTTTGTGGGACAAAGTGCATTAGATGCTTTTGTTTCTGATTATAAGTCTTCAATAGATCCTGTAGGCAAATTTATTTATATTTCTACTGATGAATCATATATTATGTTTTCTGATGATGAAATAAATAGATTCCATCGATACAAAATTCCTTTCCTTGTTTTACCTTCAATCGATAGTGATTCTATTGAAGACTTGCCTCGTATTTTAAATGAAACTTCAGTTGGTCAACATATTGTACAGTCTCCCTATATTAGTACTAGTGGTTTAATTTCACGTATAGATGACATTTTAAAGGCCTATAAAAAGAATTTAATCACAGCGGTAAGGTTTGATGCTAAATATACAAAACATGAGCCTCTGGGAACATATTTTAAGATATATGATGTATATACAAATAATGAAGTGCTATATTGTAAAGCAGATGAAATATGTAAAGATGATTCAACTGAATTACAAGAGCTAAAAAATAAAAAATTAAAAGAATTACTTACAACTGTACCTATATATAGTCGAGATAAAGAAAACTTAGAAGAAACATTAAAATTTTTTAAGTATAAAGATGAAATAAAAGTAATAGATGAAGATGAAGCTTTTAAAGAAGATTTGTCACGTATATCTTTTAAGTGCTGGGGTAATCCAAATGGTGAAAAGTCTAAATGGTATCATAAATGGTATTATGATGTCTTTAAACCACGCTTAAGAAGTGCAATGACAGTAAATGAAATAAAAGCAAGCGGATATGATGATACAGAAAAATATGAATGGATATACGATATAGAAGTTTTTAAGTATGATTGGTTATTTGTTGCTAAAACCTTAGATGGTAAAAATAAAGTAATTTGCTGGAATGATGCTGAAAATCTAAGTAAATGGATTAAAAATAAGATTTTAATTGGGTTTAATAATGCTGCATATGATGATGGCGTTATTAGATATGCAATGTTATATCCATATACAATAGAAGGTACACCGACTGTTAAAGAATTTTCAGATGCTACAATTGAAGATAAACCTATTAATAAATTTCCAGATTTAAAACGTACATGCACTAAAAAAACGTATGAATATGCACCAAATTTTTTATCATGGGATTTGAGTTTTCATTTACCCTTTGATATTCGGCGTAATTCATTAAAAAAGCTTACAATGTCAGTATTAAACAAAAGAAATTATGATTCTTCTGTACCATTTAATATTGATCAAAAACTTAGTATGCAACAACGGGAAGAAGTAGAAAGATATTGTGAACTTGACGTTGATAATACACTTGAATTGTTTTTACCTGATCCAAAAGATGTAGAAGCTGCAAAGACAGATCCAAAACATGAATTTAGAGAATTTGCTAGTGATTCATATGATATTCGCTGGAATTTAATAGTAGAATATAAGATGGGAGCAAAAACTTTAATTAATAAAGACGCATCCTTCGCAGGTAAGGTATTATGTGGTGAAAAGGCTAAACCAAATCTTAAAAATACATTAAAAGAAATAAATGGTAAAAAAGTCTTTTATAGTATTCCCGAGCTAGCATATACTGAATTGGAAGGTACATCATTATTAGACTTCTATGTAAAAAATCAACAAAATCCTGGATATATTACTGAAAAATTCGAATATTATATGGGTGGTAATGACGAAGGACATCAATATCAATTTGGTTTTGGTGGATTACATCAAGCTTTATTAAATTATGGCAGTAAGAATCTTGTTAATATGGATGTTGCTTCTCTATATCCATCTTTATTAGTGCATTATAATCTGATGTCTAGAGGTGCAATAAATAATCCAGGCTCATATGAAGAAATTTATCATACGCGTTTAAAAGCAAAAAAAGAAGGGAAAACGTTATTAAATAAAGGTTTAAAACTTATTCTTAATGGGGCAATTGGTGCTTGCTTATCTGAATTTAATCCATTATTTGATACATGGACAAATAGTACAGTTTGTGTTCATGGACAGCTTTTATTGTTTATTTTATGTAAACGCTTATATGAAGCTGGATTTAATATAGTACAAACAAATACAGATGGTATTATGATTGAAAGACAAGAAAATGTAGATTATATGCCTATTTGTGAGAAGTGGATGCAAGAAACTAAGTTAATTCTTGAGTTTGATGAAATTGCAATTTTACAACAAAACAATGTTAATAATTACTATTGTCAATTTACTAATGGAAAAATAAAAAGTAAAGGGTTTTATCTATCTAATGAAAAATTCGGAAAAGCTACGTCAAAAATATTATGTAATCTTGTAACTGAAAAGCCTATATATGAAGGTGTGGAGCCAAGAGATTATGTTATATATAAAAGACATGGTGTTGGTGAAATTTATAGTGCAGTAACAAGAGAAAAATTAGATGGTCGTAGTTTAGCATTTGTAGTAGGATATCCGAATGATCCTCGTACTCAAGCATATTATAGTAGAAGTAAGAATGAAAGAGAAGTAAAACTAAAGGATAATAAAGGTAAGCCAATATTAGATGAAAATGGTCAACCTATCACAGAAATTGTAAATTCAGAAAGTAAAATTACAGGTTTTACTGATCATATGCTATTAATAGATGACGTAAATAAATTAACTATAGATGAAATAAATAAAGCTGAATATGTCAATTTTGCAAAGAATTTATTAAACAAAAAAGAGGATTTTGGACCTTATTATAATGAAAACTTTGTAAAATGTGATGAACCAGAGTTATTTCAAGCTTTAAATGCCTTAAAAGATAATACCGCTGAACATCCCACAAATGCCGGAGTAGTATGTCAAAATTTATTATTTGAATGTGATTACGCTACAAAAGAAGAACAAGAAGAAATGATTGCTAATTGTAAAGATAGTTTATATAGAGTAGTGTGGTCAGGTAGTAAAAGTTATCACTG